>DASRZR010000257.1:0-5793 GCA_035686185.1 Spirochaetia bacterium
CGCGCATCCGCCGGGTAGCCGCGCGCGTCCATGGCCTTGCGTATCCCCAGGTCGGCAGCGGGAAATGCATCCGGCTCGCCGAACCCGCGGAGCGCTACGTACTGCGCGCTCCACGGTCCGATGCCGGGAAGCGCGACAAGCGCCTGCTGCAACTCCTCCGCGGGTGTGTATCCGTCGAAAGGGACGGCTCCTGACAGCACGGCGCGCGCTACCGTGACGATGGTCCTGGCGCGCGCCGTCGGCGCGCCGAGGTTCGACAAGTCGGCAACCGCCACGTCCGCGGGGCCGGGGAACACTCGTGTCAGCGTGGGATCTCCGTCCAGCGGCCGTCCGCAGCGCGCCGCCAGGCGGCCGGCTATCGTGATCGCCCCGGCTACGCTCACCTGCTGTCCCAGCACGGCGCGCACCACCGCCTCGAACGGTTCCCACGTCACGGGCAGGCGCAGCCCTGGCCGTGCGCGGACGAGCGCCGCAAGCTTCCTGTCCCGGGCCAGGTGCTCGCTGATGGCGGTCGGGTCGGAATCCAGGTCGAACATGCGCCGCGCCCGCCGGACGGCCTCGCCCAGCATCGCGGGCTCGATACCGGAGAACGACACGGCTAACGCGTTGTCCTTTCCGCGGGCGGCCCGGCTCACGTGCATGGTCCCGATAGCGCCGCCAAGCGCGATGGAGCGGCGGTAGCTGTCATCGTCAACTTCCTCCACGCCGGCCACGGCGCGCACCCGGAAGAAATCCAGCAGCGCTTTCCACTGGTACGGCGGCCGGTAGGACAACGTAAGCGTGTGCGTGAGCCGTCCGCGCCGGGACAGGCCATGCGGCCCGGCTGCGGCGCGGCGAAGCACGCTGGGGCTGTCTCCGAACACGGAGCGGAACACGTCGTTGAACTGGCGCACGCTGCCGAAACCCGCGCTCAGCGCCACCTGCGTGAGCGGAAGAGCGGTTTCCCGAAGCACGCGCGCGGCGAAGTGCACGCGCCGGGACTGCGCGACGGCCGCGGGCGCGGCACCGAGATGCTCATCGAACAGCCGGCGCAGGTGCCGCTCACCCATGCCGAGGCGGGCGGCGAGGTCCGGCACCGAGTGCTCGTCCAGGAACCCGTCCCCGATGAGGCGAAGCGCGCTGCGGACCGTGGTGAGCGTCCCGCTCCAGGCAGGTGCCCCGGGTGCCGTCTCGGGTCGGCACCGCTTGCACGGCCGAAAACCGGCCGCTTCCGCGGCGGCGGCGAGGGGGAAGAACGTGACGTTGCGCCGGGCCGGCAGTCGCGAGGGACAGACCGGGCGGCAATACACGCCGGTGGTCCTTACGGCCGTGAAGAACTTGCCGTCCCACCGCGGGTCCCGCGCCTGGATGATCCGATAGCAGGCGTCCGCATCCAGCTCCATGTCATGGATATACCGTTTTCCATGGCCCGCGGCTGGCGGTTTTCGGACATGGCGGCGGACGCGCTCCCGGGCCGCGGGTGAGCGGCACGGGCGGCCGACATGGCGCTCCCCGAATCGCCCCCTGTGAACAGGAGAGGAGAAATCGTACATTACAGCCATGATTGTCGAACCACGGATCGAGGCGTACGTTGATGCGCTGTGGGCGTCGCCGGACCCGGTGCTGGCGGCCATGGAGGCGTTGGCCGAACGCCGCCGGTTTCCAATCGTGGGGCGGCACGCGGGCGCGCTCCTGGGAATGCTGGCGCGCTGCCTTGGCGCCCAGCGCGTTCTGGAGATGGGATCCGGGTACGGCTATTCCGCGTTGTGGTTCGCGCGCGCGATGCCGGAGACGGGGAAGGTGACCTGCAGCGACCTGTCCGCGGACAACCGCGACCTCGCGATGGGGTACTTCCGCACGGCCGGCCTTGAGTCGCGCGTTGAGTTTCTCGTTGGAAACAGCCTGGCGGTGGCGCAGCAGCAGGCACCGGGATTCGACATTGTGTTCAACGACATTGACAAGGAAGATTACCCGCGCAGCGTGGACGTGGCGGTGAGGCTGCTGCGGTCCGGCGGGTTGTTCATTTCGGATAACACGTTGTGGAGCGGCAAGGTCGCGGAATCGGGCACCGGGGATGCCCCCACCGAGGCAATCCGAACATTCAACAAGCAGGTGTTCGCGCGCGCCGACCTTGAATCCGTCATTGTCCCGATTCGGGACGGCCTCACGGTCTGCCGCAAGAAATGAGCGAGGGCGCTGCCGCGGTGCTGCGCGCGGTGCAGGCGGAGCTGCGCCGGCCGCGCGCGCCGCTGCCGGCGGTGACCGTGAGCTGGGCGCGGTCCGCGGAAGGCGCCATTGCCACGGAAGACGGCCGGCCCCTGGCCATCAGCGGACCGCAGTCGCTTCTTCTCACGCACGAGCTGCGCGCGGCTCACGACGCGATTCTCGTCGGCATCTCCACGGTCCTGGCGGATGACCCGCTTCTGTCGGTTCGCCTGTTGCCGGGACAGCCGCGGCAGCCACAGACCGTGGTGCTGGATTCCCGGCTGCGATTTCCCGCCGCAGCGAGGCTTCTTGCGCGAGCAGACGTGAAGCCATGGATTTTCTTCCACGATTCGGCGCCCGCCGCCGCGGCGGCCCTGGAGGCGCGCGGCGCACGGCTGTTCCGTGTCCCGGGCGGTCCGGGCGGACTGGACCTGTACGCGGTGCTGAAGGCGCTTCACGGGGAAGGGGTCCGCAGCGTGATGGTGGAAGGCGGCGCGCGCGTGCTGCGCTCGTTCATTGCCTCGGGGTTCGCGGACCAGCTCGTTGTCACCACGAGCCCGTCACGCGCGCGCGGGCTGGTCGGCCCGGACGTGCCCGCTCTCGTTCGCGAGCTCACCGTGGCCGCGGGGGCGGACACCGTGAGCTGGGGTACGCTGAACGCCTAGTGGCGGCGCCGGCGCGCCGCGCTCCCGGCTCCACCGCCGAACAGCGCGGTGATCCCGATGAAGAAGCCAAGGTTGTACCACGCGCCGTTGTTGTGAACGTCGTACATCTGCACGTTCGAGTTGAACAGCGAAATGATGAACGTCACCGGCGCAATGACGCCGTTCCAAAGGCCGCGCCAGAAGCCGGCAACGATGCCGGTGCGGCCCGGGACGTGTGCCAGCTCGTTTGCGCCCGGAGCGCACGACGCGAGAACCAGCACGGCGGCGCACACCGCGACAACGAGGAGAGCGTTCCTTCTCATTGCCGCATTGTAACGCTGGCCGCGTTCCCGGGGCAACCCCGCGGCGCCCGACAGCCGGCTACCACCCCAGGCGGCCCCGGCAGGCCGTGATCTGAGCGGTGTGGTGCCGGGCGTGCCATGCGTACTGCTGCAGCAGGAAGTCCACCGTCACGAGCCCGAACCACGTGTGCCTCCACTGCCGGTGGTAATCCTTGTCACTGAGCGATTCCCACGCCTCGGCCCATCGCCGGCGAATGCCCTCGAACATCGCGAGCGAGCCGTCGATCTGCGCGGAGCGCGCGTCCGGCAGCTCCGCCCACAGCTCCTGCGGGGCCACCATTACGCTCGGCGGCGCGGACTCCGTGAGCGCGTACTTCAGGCGCGGGTACGCGTTTGCATCCGACTCGGCGAGGTGGTGAACTACCTGCGCGAGCGTCCAGCCGTCCGGCCGGTAGCGCTGTGCCAGTTGAGCGTCAGACAGGCCGGTGACCGCCTGCCTCAGCAGTCCCGGGGCTTCCCGGAACTCGGCAATGCACTGCCGGCGCAGAGGCACGGACGGCTCGCGGTACGCGAACGTCCCGACGGGGAACCTGATTTCGTCACTCACTGCACATCCTTTCTGGTTCGGCGCGTCAGCGCGCGGGAGACGGGTCACCCTCCCGGGGGCAGGTTGTTGATCCGGGCGAAGTAGCTTTTCTCCCAGTAGGCAACGTACGTGGTGCCGTCCTTCAGGTGGGCCAGCGCGATCTCTGTCTTCGGCAGCCGCCAGCCGAGCAGGTTTTCCTGTTCGAACGACGGCGGCCCGTTTTTCGTCACGAGGTCCTGTTTCATGGCAGCCCAGGCCGAGCGGTCGGCGTCCCGGCGGAACGTGTACGAGGCGGACAGGAGCGCGTCGTTCTCCAGGA
The DNA here is from genome assembly GCA_035686185.1 of Spirochaetia bacterium. GTDB lineage: Bacteria > Spirochaetota > Spirochaetia > SZUA-6 > Fen-1364 > Fen-1364. Next base: position 4,036 of record DASRZR010000257.1, read on the forward strand.
GGTACGTGATCATGACGGGAAACCCGCCAAGGTAGGACTGGAACACGACCTGCTGCTGGTTGCCCTTGAGGTCGGTTTCCGAGACGAGGCTTGCCCCCTCGGAGGCGATTACCTGTTCCCTGTTCATGAGCCAGGAGGTTTTTCGGAACTCCTGGGCGCCGGCCGTGGCGGCCAGGCTCACCAACAGCGCCGCCGCAAGGCACGAGCGTCGGAGGACCGGATGCATGGCGATAAAGATAGCGAATTGCCTTGTGTGCGGCGATCCCCCGGTGGCGCCGTTCAGGTGGCGTCCCTCCGGGCCGGCGGCGCCGCGTCGGAAGCGACGGCCGCGGTCATCGAGCGCGAGCGCGCCTCCAGCCGGCCGGAAAGCTCGGACAGCCCGTCCAGCGTGCGCGCGATCTCCTGGGAGGTGCCGGTCATGTTCTGCGTCCACTCCACGATGGACTGGTTCAACTCTCCCTGCCGGTGCGCAAGCTGCTGGATGTCCTGCGCCAGCGCATGAACCGCCTTCGTCTCACTCTGCAGGCGCTCCCCCTCCTCCTGCTCGCGCGCCGTCGTCTGGGAGAGCTCATCCATGAACGTGCAGTTCTGCCGGACGAACTCGCCGATCCCTCCCAGGGACGTGGCCATGGTCTCCACGGTTCGGGAGACCTCCGCAATGCTCGCCACCGTCTCCCGGATGATACGCTCAATCTGCGCGGAGGAGTCCGCGCTGCGTCCGGCCAGCTTGTTGATTTCTCCGGCTACCACGGCAAAGCCGCGTCCGTTCTCCCCGGCACGGGCCGCCTCGATGGACGCGTTCAGGGACAGGAGGTTCGTCTGGTCCGCAATGTCCTTGATCGTGCGGGAGATCTCCTCGATCTTTTCGGACCGGCTCCTCATTTCCCCGATGGCCGCCAGCGTACCGGCCAGGTGAGCATCTGTCTGCTCCGCCCGGCTCAGCGCGTCCCGCGCGTTCGTGCCCTGGTCCCCGCTGGTCCGCCGCAGGCCGCCGAGCATGGTCAGGAGCTGGTCGATGCGCCCGGAGTTGCGCTGGGCCGCCTCGAACTGCTCGTGGGACTTGCCCGTGACTCCCCCGATGCTGTCCGACACGCTCCGGGACAGCGAGGCGACGTCTTCGATGAGCTGTCGGTTTCGCCCGAGGATGCCGGAGATGTCTCCCACCGCCGCCACCAGCTCCCGACTTCCCTTCAGCAGGTCATCCGCGGAGGCGCGCGCGGTCCCGAGAAGGTTCTGCAGAGCGGCTGCGTTCAGCGTGGCCTCCCGGCGGGCGCGTTCCATCTCCTCCATGGACTTGCGCGTGTAGCCGGCCATGATCCAGAGGAAGCCGGTGAACAGGAGCATGAACAGGATCTTTGCCGACTCCGAGGCGAGCCGCAGCGTGCCGAGCGCGAAGGCCTGGGACGGATCGTTGGAGAAATGCATGCCGCCTACCGTGAGGGCGAGCGTCATGAGCAAGACCTGGATGAGGATGCCGCCCAGCCCGTAGTACAGGTTCAGCCGGCGGTTGAACCGCAGGCCGTTGAGGATGCCGAACAGGAAGTACACGGTGAACGTGGCCGGCTCCTTCATCGACATCGTGTACCCCGTGCTGGGGTCGAACGAGAACGCGTAGCGGATGAAGAAGAACAGCAGCAGCTCCACCGTGGTGGACGCGTAGATGAGCGGCGTGGACACGCGCCGGCGCGTGAGCACCACCTCGTTCACGATTCCCAGCAGGAGGAAAACCGCGGACAGGCCGAAGATGGAAAGGTAGAC
>DASRZR010000258.1:0-3229 GCA_035686185.1 Spirochaetia bacterium
CGACGCCGACGAATAGCCGGCCGCACGACCCCGCTTCCCCCTCCACGCTTGCCGCCGCCCCCGGGCCCTGCTATGCTTGAGCGCGCGGTGGAGCGCAGCCCATGATCAGGAAGAACCAGGACATGGAACGGGAAGTGAGGGAACGGATGCGCGACGGTGCCGGCGCCGTCGAGTTCCTTCACGTGTTTCGAAGCCGGGAGTTGCGGGGCCGCACGCGGCTGTTCGCCCGGCTTCGGCTGGAGGCCGGAAGCTCCATCGGCTTCCACCGGCACGAAGGGGAGGAGGAGATCTTCTACATTCTCTCCGGCCGCGGCGAGGTGAGCGAAGGCGGTCCGGCCTCCCTGGTGGAGCCGGGTGACGCCGTGCTCACGGGAGATGGCGCGGGGCACTCCATTGCCAACCCGGGTCCCGATCCCCTGGAGCTGATGGCCGTGATCCTGCTCACCTGAGGTCCCCCCGGGCGTTCCCATGCTCTTCTTCGGCCGGCGCAATCCCGATCACCTTGCCACCTCCTTCTCCTGGCTGGACCGCAAACCGTTCGCCGCGGTCCAGGCAGAGTCCTATGCGGCGCGCTACGAGAGCCGCGCGTTCGTGCTCGCGCTGCGCCGCGACAGCCTGTTTGCCTGGGAGACGCTGCGTGACGAGAAGCGCTACACGGATTTCGTGCTGGACGCCGAGGTGGAGTCGGACCCCTCCAACGGTCACTCGGCCGTGGGCCTCATTTTCCGGCACGTCAGCGACGAGAACTTCTACTCCTTCCTGCTGTCCTCCCGCGGCAATTTCCGCGTGGACGCGCTGTTCAACAACCATCCCCTGCGGATCCTCGAATGGACGAAGGCGCCGGAGCCGGACCCGGAGGGCCGCCGGGCGGGACACCGCTTGCTGCGCGTCATCGGCCGCGGCTCCCGGCTCTCGTTCCACGTGGACGACGAGTGGGTGGCCGAGACGGAGGACGAGCTGCTGCCGGAGGGCACGGTCGGGTTCGCGGCGCAGAACTTTGCCGGGTCCGGCCCCGGCCTGTTCCGTCTCCGCAGGCTGGAGGTGCAGGCCAGCGCCGTGGTGGTGGAACGGGAGCACCTTCGCTCCTGGTACTACGCGCCGGTTTCCCCGGCCGCGCGCCTGCGGCTGGCGGAAACGCTGTACGCCGCCGGCCGTCACCACGCGGCCGCCATCCAGCTTCGCCGGGGCCTGAAGGACCGGGAAGGGACGGCGCGGGAGAGGTTCCTGCTGGCGGAGTGCCTCCTGGCCCTCTCCCTCCATGACGAGGCACTTGCCGAGATCGACAAGGTGCTGGCGCAGGACCCGGGGTATGCCGGCGCGCGGCTGGAGAGGGCCAACATCCTCTACCTCTCCAACCGGCTTGCCGAAGCGCGGGACTGGCTGGCGGACGGCTTCGAGAAGTCGGAAATCCCCCGCACCGCGGCGGCGCTCAACCTCCTCGGCAACGCGGAATACGGGCTGGGCAACTGGGACCGCGCGGCCGAGGCCTACGGGCGGGCCGCGGAGCAGGAACCCGACGTGGCGCTGTTCTCCGTGAACGCGGCACGGGCGCTGGAGCGCACCGGCCGGACGGCGGAGGCCGTGGGGCACTACCAGCGCGCGGCGCGGCGCCTGTACCAGGAGGAGGCGTTCGACGAGCTGTCACTCGTGCTCCCCCGGCTGCGCGCGCTGGCGCCGCAGGACCCGGACACGCGCGCGCTGGAAGCCCGGGTAGACTACCGCGAGGGAAAGAAGGAGGAGGCGCTTGCCGCTCTCCGCGACCTGGAAGAGGCCGGAAGCCGGGACAGCGCCGTGCACTATCTCCTCGGCCTGCTGCTGGCGGAGATGGGATCCCGCGCGGAGGCTCTTCCCCGGTTCATCCGTGCCGCGGAGCTGGAGCCCGACTACCCGCTGTATCACTTCCGCGTGGCGGAAACGCAGCACCTGCTCGGCCGGGATCCGCGCGAGTCCCTGGACCGGGCGCGCGCCCTTGCCCCCGATGACCCGTGGGCCAACAACCTGGAGGGCCAGCTTCGGATGGACGCCGGAGACCCGCAGGCGGCCGTGGCCTTCTTCCGGGTGGCCCGTGACGCGGCCCCTCGCGAAGAGGCAATAGCGTTGAACCTCGCGGAGGCGCTCTCCCGCGCCGGCCGGGCCGGGGAGGCGCAGGAGGCCGTGGACGCCCTGGAGGCCGCCGTGGGTGAGAGCGCGCGGACGACCAACCAGCGCGGCAACATGCTGGCCCGGTCCGGAGACCACGCTGGCGCGGTGGCCGCCTACGAGAGTGCCATCCGCCAGGACCCGTCCAATCCGGTATACAAGGAGAACTGCGCGGCCGCGTGCCTGGAGTTGGACATGGTCCACCGCGCGGAGGAGCTGCTGGCCCAGGTCGAGCCGGACCATCCTTCCGCCTCCGTGTACAACCTGCTGGGGCAGGTCGCCGTGCTCAAGGGGGAACGAGCGCGCGCGGAGGCGGCGTTCTCCGCCGGCCTCGAGCGGGACCCCGACAATCCCGACATTGCCGTGAACCTCGCGCTTCTGAACCGGGACCGCGGCAGACACGAGGCGGCCCGGGACCTGCTTCTTCGGGTGCTCGCTTCCCACCCCGACCACGCGCGCGCCCGCACGTTCCTGGATCGCTTCCGGGCGGAGAGAGAGACGCGCCTGCAGTGCTCCACGTGCGGAAGGGAATGGTGGGTTCCCCGGGACCTGCCTCCGCAGCCGGCCCTGCGCGTGCGCGGTGAGCCGCCGGCCGACGCCCCGGCCGGCCGCTGCCCGGCATGCTCCCGGCTGTACTGCGTGGGGTGCGCCGCGTCTCACGTCCGGCAGATGCGCTTCTTCTGTCCGGAGGACGGGGAGTTCCTGCGGCTCTCGGAGGATGCGCTGAAGTGGCTGCTCACGCGGGCCCTGGATCGGTCGGCGCCGTCCACCGGGTCCGGCGCCTGAACAGGTCCGCTGTTGACAAAGCCGGTCGCATCGGTAGTATGGGGTGAGCCTTGAACCGAAACGCCGCTTTCCTCCTGATTTTCTGCGTGCTCGTCCCGTGTGCGCTCTCCGCGCAGAGCGCGGACATCGTCTCCGCGGAGAAGTTCTTCTCCAACCTTTCCGCCAGCTTCGGAGCGGTCAAGGACTACGAGGCGAACCTCACCCTTACCCAGGGCAAGACCATATCCCGCGGGAAGATCTCGTACCGGTCCCCGATGTACCTCTTCATACGGTTCGACGACCCGGCCAACCAGGTCATCTGTTT
>DASRZR010000259.1:0-11178 GCA_035686185.1 Spirochaetia bacterium
CCGCGCGCTCCAGGGACCTCGGGATGAGGTACGCGCGCGCGATGGCCACCTTCTCCGCGTCGATGTAACCGGACAGCCGGATGACCTCCATGCGGTCCAGCAGCGGCCCGGGGATGCTGTCCAGCGTGTTGGCGGTGGTCACGAACAGGATGTGCGAGATGTCAAACGGCAGGTCCAGGTAGTGGTCCCGGAAGCTGACGTTCTGCTCCGGGTCCAGGACCTCCAGCAGCGCGGAGGAAGGGTCGCCCTGGTAGGAGGCGCCCAGCTTGTCGATCTCGTCGATCATGAAGACCGGGTTCTTCGTCTTCACCACCTTGAGGCCCTGGATGATCTTTCCCGGCATGGCGCCGATGTACGTCCGGCGGTGGCCCTTGATCTCGGCCTCATCTCTCATGCCGCCGACGGAGAAGCGGTAGAACTGCCGGCCCAACGCGCGCGCGATGGACTTTCCCACCGAAGTCTTCCCGACCCCCGGGGGACCCACCAGGCAGATGATGGAACCCTTGCTGTCCTCCTTGAGCTTGCGGACCGCCAGGTACTCCACGATGCGCTGCTTCACGTCCTCCAGGCCGTAGTGGTCCTCGTTCAGGATCGCCATTGCCTTGTCGATGTCGATGGTCTCCGTGGACTCCGTGTTCCACGGGAGCACGGTGATCCATTCCAGGTAGTTGCGCGTCACGGTGAACTCGGGAGAGGACGGCTCCATCAGCGCGAACTTCTCCAGCTCCTGCTGCACCTGGTCCTTCACCTCGCCCTGGAAGCCGAGCTTCTCCGCCGCCTCCGTGAAGCGCTTGTGCTCGCTGGACCGGGCATCCGTCTCCATGCCCAGCTCGCCCTTGATCGCCTTCAGCTGCTCCTTGAGGAAGTACTCGCGCTGGCTCTTGGAGATCTTCTCGTTGAGCTGCTCCTGGATCTTCTTCTGGATCTTCATCAGCTCCTGTTCCTTCTTGATGAAGATCAGCACCTGCTCCATGCGCTTCTGCACGTCGGCAGTCTCCAGGATGTTCTGCTGCTCGGCCCGGTCTATGTTCAGGATGGACGTGATGAAGTCAGCGATCTTGCCCGGGTGGTCGATGTTCACCATGGACAGCCGCATCTCCTCGGAGAACAGGGGGTTGTTCTCCGAGACCTGCTTCATCTCGCTGATCAGCGCCCGGGTGAGCGCCTTCACCTCGGTGGAGTCGAAGTTCTCGTCCTCCACGTACTGGGCCACCACGCTGATCGGCCGCGTTCCCTGCAGCACGCGCTTGACCCGGAAGCGCTTCAACGTGGAGATGAAGATGTTCACCCCGCCGTCCGGCAGGTTGATGCGCCGCACGATCTTTGCCGCCGTGCCCACGTCGAACAGGTCCTCCGCGCCCGGCTTCTCCGTGTCCTCGCGGCGGCTTAGCAGCAGCCCGATGAAGCTGTCCGCCGCGATGGCCTTCTCCACCGTATCCGCTTCCTCCGCGGACGGGATCATCAGCGGCGTGAGGATGCCGGGGAAGATGGGTTTTCCCCGCATCGGGACGACAAACAGGCGCGCGGGCAGTATTTGGTCCGCAGGGACTATCGTGTGGTCACTCATTCCTCTGTCTCCGGCTGGTTCCTGTAAGGTTACGAAGGGCCGGGCTCCGGGTCAAGCACGGGTGTTGTCACGCGCTGTCCGCCCCCGTATGATGGGGAAGGGCCAACGCGCATGTACCGCAGCATCAGCACTCAGGCCATCGTCATTCGGCGGGCGCGGGTCGGGGAGTTCCACAAGAGCCTGTCCCTCCTGACCGCGGACCTGGGGCTGATCAGCGCCACGGCCTACGGCGCGTACAAGGCACAGAGCCGCCTGCGCCTGGGCAGCGAGCCGTTCACCTGCTGCACCGCCCTGCTGTACCACAACCCTGTCAAGAAGGCGTACAAGGTAACGGAGCTTGAGATCACCTCCTCGTACGAGGGCCTGCAGGGAGACCTGGGCCGGCTGGCGGCCGCTTCCCTCTGGGCGGAGATCGCGCAACGGTCGTACGGCGCGGGGGAGACCTCCGCGGACCTTTTCGAGCTGTTCCGGGACTGCCTGACCCTCCTGGAGCGCGCGGAGCCCGAGCTTGCCCAGTGCCTCACGGTCCAGTTCCTGTGGCGATTCCTCGGCCTTTCCGGCTACCAGCCGGACATCACGACCTGCGAATCCTGCGGGGCGCCATTCGGGGACCGGGGGGCGCGGCACCTGCCTCACGCTCACGGGTTTCGCTGCGCGGCCTGCGCGTCCGGCGGCAGCGTGATCAGCCCGGGCGCGCTTCGCTACCTCGGGGCCACGCAGGGGCAGAGCATCGCGGAGGCCTCGCGAATCGGGCTGGAAGAGCACAGCCGGGTCATGCTGCGCGACATCCTGCTCTCGGTCGTGCAGTCCGTGCTGGAAAGCCCGCTTGCCTCGGTACCGTGGGTAAGGAACGCGCGGTGAGGCTGTTCGCGGCCTTCCCGGTGCCGCCGGCCGTGCGCTCGGGAATCGTCTCCGCGTTTTCCGCGGCGCGCGCCCTCGCGCCCCGTGCAAAGTGGGTGGACTCCGAGGGGATGCACCTGACGCTCCACTTCTTCGGAGAGGTGCCGGAGGATCTCGTGGCCGGGTTTGACCCGGTGTTTGCGGACCCCGGCCTTCAGCGGCCGGCCATGCGGGCGGCCCTCGGCCCGGCCGGTTTCTTTCCGCCTTCCGGGCCGGCCCGCGTCCTGTGGGTGGGGATCAGCCAGGGGCGGGAGGAGATGCGCGCGTTCTGGTCCCGGCTCACGGAGGCGCTTCAGCCGCTTCGCGTACCCGGCGGCCCGCTCGCGGGGTGGGAGCCGGACCGTCGCGGTTTTTCACCGCACATCACCGTGGCCCGTCCCGGCGCGGCTGCCCTGGACCGGCAGTGGGCGGGGCAAGCGGAAGTTCCGGCCGGGGAGTTTCTCATTACGGAGTGCGTCCTGTTCCAGTCCCTCCTGGGGCCGGGAGGGGCGCGCTATGTGGCACTGAAAAGGATCCCGTTCAGGGGGGAGGCCGCATGAGGGCCGTTGACCTGATCATCAAGAAGAGGGATGGGGCGGAGCTTGCGCGGGAAGAGATAGACTTCCTCGTCAAGGGCTTCACCGGCAACGAGATTCCGGACTACCAGTTCTCGTCCCTGCTCATGGCAATCGTGCTGAGGGGAATGACACCCGCGGAAACGGCGCAGCTCACGCGAGCCATGATCGAGTCCGGAGAAGTCATCGACCTGCAGGGCGTGCCCGGTCCGCTTGTGGACAAGCACTCCACCGGCGGGGTGGGGGACAAGGTATCCCTGGTGCTGGCGCCCCTGGCCGCGGCCTGCGGCCTGCGCGTGCCCATGATGAGCGGCCGGTCCCTGGGGCACACCGGTGGAACGCTGGACAAGCTGGAATCCATCCCGGGGTACCGCACGGACCTGTCTCCCGCGCGCTTTCGGGAGGCACTGGAGAAGATCGGCTTCGCGATGATCGGCCAGAGCGAATCCGTGGTTCCCGCGGACCGGCGCATGTACGCGCTGCGGGACGTCACGGGAACGGTGGAATCCGTGCCGCTCATCACGGCCAGCATCATGTCCAAGAAGTTCGCGGAGGGGGCGCAGGCGCTTCTCATGGACGTGAAGTCGGGCTCCGGCGCGTTCATGAAGGACCGCCGGGAGGCCACCGCGCTGGCACGGTCCCTGGTGGCCACGGGAGCGGGCCTGGGACGCCGGGTGGCGGCCATGATCACGGACATGGACCAGCCGCTGGGAAGGGCGGTGGGCAACTTCATCGAGGTGAGGGAGTGCGTGGACATCCTCCAGGGCGCGGGGCCCGCGGACGAAGTGCAGCTGATCGTCCAGGAGGCTTCCCGGATGCTGTGGCTCGGCGGCCTGGCGGCCAGCCCTTCGGCCGGTGAGGCCCCGGCCCGGGCGGCGCTTCGGGATGGCTCGGCGTGGAAGATCTTCCTTCGTAACGTGGAGTTCCAGGGTGGAGACACCGCCGTCCTGCTGGACCCGCGGAAGGGCCCGCGGGCGCCGCTTTCGAAAGTGCTGACCGCCACGTCAGACGGATTCGTGAGCCGGGTGGATGCGCACGCCACCGGCATCGCGTCGGTGATCCTCGGGGCCGGTCGCTCCCGCAAGGAAGACCGCGTGTTTCCGGGCGTGGGCATCACGCTCACGCGCGGCCAGGGAGACGACGTCAAAAGCGGGGATGAGCTGTGTCGCCTGTACGCGGAAACGCAGCCGGCGCTGGAGGAAGCGGCCCGGCTCATGACGGAGGCCTACGCCATCGGCGCGGAGAGGGTTCCGGCGGCTCCCCGGCTCCTGGAAGAGATCACCACGGCATGAAATGGATCAAGACCGCCATCGACCCCGCGCAGGTCCGCGAGATGGCGCGTCGCTACGAGATAGATCTCCTCACGTCCACCATCCTCTGCCGCCGCGGCATCACCGCGCCGGGGCAGGTCCGCTTCTTTTTACAGGATGAGCTGCGGGGACTGCATAACCCGTTCCAGATGCCGGCCATGGCGGAGGCGGTGGAGCGCATCAACGCGGCGGTGGACAGCGGGGAGAAGATCCTCATTTTCGGTGACCGGGACGTGGATGGGGTTACCGCCACCGTGCTCCTGTTCGAGGCTCTGCGCGAGATGGACGCCCAGGTGGACTGGATGCTGCCGGAGGGGGAGGACAGCTACGGTCTTTCCCCGGCCGTGATAGAGAGGGCAGTGGCCGCCGGCATCGGGCTTCTCGTCACGGTGGACTGCGGCGTGTCCAACGCGGCGGAGATCGAGCTGGCCGGCTCGTTCGGCATCGACACGGTGGTTATCGACCATCACAACCCCCCGCCGGATCTCCCCCCGGCCGCCGCCGTGGTCAACCCCAAGCTGCCGGGCTACCCCTTCCGTGACCTGTGCGGCTGCGCGGTGGCCTCCAAGGTGGAGTGGGCGCTGCGCTTTGCCCGGTCTGCGTTCTACGGCGCGCCGCTGTGCCTGCTGAACGCCCGTCCGGCAAATGAGACCATCGTGGTGGAGGCCGTCCGCCTGTGCAACCTCGCGCAGACGGGCCGCATCACGGAGAGCTTCGTGCCGGGGCTCGTGCCGTTCGAGAAGACGCGGCTTGCCGCTTTTCTCGGGGCGGAAGAGGCGCTCGTCCTGGACGCGCCCGCGCAGGCCCGCCTCCTGGAACAGGCCTTTGGCCCCGGCGTGGGAATCGGACTGTCGGACATCGCCCCGCTCATCAGCCAGTTCCTCCCCGGGCTGGCCGGGCGGAGCCTCCTGCGGATCCAGCAGTCCTCGCGGAGCGCCGCGTTCTCCGAGACCCCGCCGACCGAGATGGACACGTTGGTGCAGACCTTCGTGTCCCTGGTGCTGGCCCGGGAGGAGGAGCGCCTGGCGCCCGCCTTTGCCCGGCTGGACCTCGTGACCCTGGGGACGCTGGCGGACCTCATGCCGCTCGTTGACGAGAACCGCACGCTGGTGCGGCGCGGGCTTGGCATCCTGCGCGCCTCCGAGCGGGACGGTCTTCGCCAGCTTTTTCGGCGCAAGGACCTGCTGGGCAAACGGATCACCACGTCGGACATCGCCTGGCAGGTCTCGCCGCTCCTGAACTCGGCCGGGCGCATGGGGGAGCCGGGTACGGCCACGCGCGCGCTCATCGCACCGAGCCCCGCGGAGGCAGAGCCGCTGGTGGAGCAGTTGTTCCAGTTGGACGGCCGCCGCCGCAGCATGGGGGAGAACGCCTGGAACATCGTGAGAGAGAAAGCCCAGGAATCCCTGGAGAGGTCCGGCGGCAGGTGCGTGATGGTGCACGATGAGCGCATCCAGAGGGGGATCACCGGCATCATCGCCTCCCGGCTGCAGGTCGTATTCAAGGTCCCGTCCATCGTCGTGTCCGTCGGCGCGGACAGCGCCGTGGGATCCATCCGCAGCAACCGGCCCCACGTGATCTCGGACTTCTTCGGCCGGCACCGGGAGGAGTTTCAGAGCTTCGGCGGACATGATTTTGCCGGCGGGTTCAGCATGGGGAGGGACCGCCTGGACGGCTTCGTGAGCTCGTTCTTCGAGCACTCGGAGGAGTTCCCGCTGCCGGAGGCGGTGGACGGGGAGTCGCTCACCATAGATGCCGAGATCCCGCTGGCGCTCCTGAAACCGGACCTGCAGAAGACGGTGGACCTGCTGGAGCCGTTCGGGGAGGGCAACCCGCCGCTTGCGTTCCTGACCCGTGGGATGCGCGTCGCCAACTGCGAGCTCATCGGAAAGAAGGACCTTGCGCATCTGAAGCTGCTCCTGGAGGCCGGGCCCACCCGGTGGCCGGCCGTGTACTGGAACGCCGCCGCCCGGTTCCCGGGAGATTTCACCATCGGTGACACCGTGGACGTGGTCTACCGGTTGGGACGGAACACCTACGGCGGCGGGGAAAACCTGCAGCTTACCATCGTGGACATGGAAAGCGCGCGCGGGGGCGCCTCGTCCCGGAAATGAGTCACTGGCGATTTCACCTGCTCCTCCTTGTTGTCCTGGCGGCCGGGGACCGCGCGGGAGCGGACAGTCTCTTTCTCCTGCGTCCCCTCCCGGTGGCGTGCGTCACCGGGGACTCGGCCGTCTACACGGTCCGGGACGGCGAGCTGCATCCCGTTCGCGGCGAGTTCTGGACGTTCCCCCAGGGACAGTCTGCTCTACGGCCGCGGGCCATCGTGCCCCGAGAGGCGGTGCCGGGGAGCCTCGTGAAGGTCTGGGTCGAATCGGAGGAGCCGCTTGATTCCGTCAGCCTGGAGCTGGCCCTTCCCGGTGCCACGGTTCGCGCGGCGGGGTTCGCTGAGACCGAGACCCCGGGCGTGTGGGAAGCGTTCCTGGGCCTTCCCACCTGGCAGGCGCCGGGCACGTTCTCCCTCGCGCTTCGCGCATCCGCTGGCGGGCGGGCGTACCTGGACGTGCAGCCACTGATCGTGCATTACAAGCAGTTCCGCATGGAAACGTTTCGGCTCGGCACCGATCTCACGAATCTCGTCACCACGAACCCGGCGCAGACCGAACGGGAAACGCGCATCCTCATCACCGTGCTGACAACGCCGCACCCGGACGCCATCTACGAGACGGGAACGCTGCGCACGCCCTTTGCCGGAGCGCGTCGGACCTCCGGCTACGGGGATCGCCGGGAGATGGACTACGCCGACGGATCGAAGTCCAACCTGATCCACCTTGGCGTGGATATCGCCGCCGCGCAGGGCACGCCGGTGCCGTCCAGCGGCCGGGGTCGGGTAGTGTTCGCCGGGCAGCGGATCCTCACGGGAAACACCGTGATCATCGAGCATCTCCCCGGCCTGTTCTCCGTCTACTACCATCTGTCGGCTATCGGTGTGGAGATCGGGCAGGTCGTGGATCGGGGGCAGATCATCGGGAAGGTGGGAATGACCGGCTTTGCCACGGGTCCGCACCTTCACTGGGAGATAGAAGCCATGGGCGTGGCGGTTGACCCGGATGAGGCCGCGGAGTCACCGCTTCAACTGACGTTCCACGACCACGTGATGCCGTGACGGAAGGCGTCCCGAACTACCGTCCCGGCGGGACCAGGTCGCTCTCCGGTACCCAGCCAGCGATCTCCTGGTGCCCTCGCACCGCGATTTCCGCCCATCCGTCGCGGCGCGTGAACGCGAAGACCTCGGTCCCGGCGGCAAGCGTGCCGACGATTCGTTCACTTTGGTCCGGGTAGAACCGCACGATGGCAGCGGCCGCGCTCACGGTGGTGCGGAAGAACGGGTCCGGTTGGAACTGCGCCGAATCCAGGCGTCTCTCGTCGGTGAGGAACTGCACGATGCCGAATGCGATGGCCGCGGCGGCTACCTCGGGATGCTCCACGATGGTGCGGCGATCCATGGGCGCCCCCAGGAACCCCGTCTCCACGATGACCGCGGGCGTGGCGGGCGCCACCGCGTGGGAGAACCGCGTCCAGTCGAACGCGAAGTAGTCACGCATGTCCTTGGTGACGCCGTAGCGGTCTTCTGGCAGGCCGGTGATCTGGCCGTAGGCTCCCGCCACGTCCGCCCGCAGCAGGCGAGAGGCGTCCGAGGCGAACCAGGCCTCGGCTACTTTCCAGCCGGACCGGCCGGTCGGAGGCGCCCCCTCCGCGTGCACGGCGACGAATGCGTCCGCGGAATAGGCCGCCGGCACCGTGGCCGGCAGGAGCTCGGCCTGCACGCCTTCCCGGCCAAGCATCTCCACGACGAGCCGCGCGATCCGCAGGTCGACATCCGCCTCGCGGATAGCCCCCCACTGCGCCCCGGTGTCCCCGCGCAGCGCCGACTGCTCGGCCGGGAGCTCGGCAACCCGCCAGTGTCCCGCCTGCACCCCCACGCGCGGCAGCCGCTGGGCCCCCGCCAGGACGACCGCGAGGCCGACCACGACGAGGAGCCCGGCAGCTCGCCGTATGCTCACTTTTCCATCTCGAGCGATCGCGAGTAGTTCTCCGCGAGAGTGGTGCCCGCCTCTTCTGCGCGATCGAAGCGAAGCGTCTGCTCGTCCACCTTCGTGAACACCCACCGGGCGGGCCGCCCGTGGATCAGGCCGCTGATGGTGAACTGGTTGCCGGCCGTGGAGGTCGTCAACGTGGCCTGCGTGTCGTCGATGAATACGTCCGGCGCGTGCGCGTCCGCCGCATCGATCTCCGAGAAGATCCGAAGCATCTTGCCTCCGCAGCTCCACTGACCGCGGATGAAGTCCGGCGGGTTCATGTTCGCCTTCTCCCGCGCGTCGGTCAGCGCCGCATGGTTGATCAGCGCCACGGTCGTCTCCGCAGCCCCGTCCACCGTTATGTGCGCCGCGTCGATCTTCGTGAACGTGAGCGTGCGCGCTCCTGACCCCGTGCCGGAAAGAGTGTACACGGTGGCGGTGGTCGACTCCGTGAGAGGCTTCGAGGGGTCCCCACCGAGCCCCGCCAGCAGGTCAGCGTTGCCGTTGTCGTAGGTGCTGAACCGAAGCATCGTGGCGTTCACGTACAGCTGCCCGCGGTGATGAACATTGCCATCGTCCTTCGTGTTCCACTCACCGCTCAGCCACGACGGGGGATTGAATCGGACGCCCGCGGCCTGCGGCGTCGAGCGCGACTGTCCGGAGCTGGCCTGAGCCGAAGAGGCCGCCGCCGGCGGCTTGCGCGTCTTGCTCTGCATGCCGTACAGCTGCTGGCAGACGAAGCGCTCCGCCATGTTCGGGTTCTTCTGGGAGAGAGCCATGACCTTGTCATCGATCCACCCGCCGGCCTGGTACAGCGTGACAAGGACGCTGGCATCCTTGTTGTACTGGGCGGCGTACATCATCGGCGTCGCGCCGGTGGCATCCACCGCATTCGGATCCCCGCCAGCCTTGACGGCGGCGGACACTTGCTGGTTGGTGCCGGACTTTGCAAGAGTGAACAGATCGTCGCAGAAGGCCGCGGTGCCGAGGGCCGCGATCAGCGCGACCGCAAGAAAGAGACTCCTTTTCACCTGGGATTCCTCCTTTTTTGATGGCCTATTTCAAATGACTGTCTGGATGCGGCGAGCCTACCCTGTTTCACCCGTGCGGACAACTGTTTTTTCTGTCAGGACGGCCCGGCGCCGAGGACCGTGCCGGCTCGGCCGGTGACCCGTCGGCGCCGTTGACGCGGGGCAGGGCGCTCCCCGCCAGTCGCCGTTGCCCGCGAGTGGGCCGGCGCCTTGACACTCTGGCCGAAATCCTGGAAAGTGGGTGTTGCTTCAAGCACCGAAGGGAGGTGAGTCACATAGCCTACATCGAAGTCAGCGACGATGAGCCCCTCGAGAAGGCAATCAAGCGCTTCAAGCGCCAGGTCGAGAAGGAGGGGATCATCCGGGAGTGGAAGAAGAGGGAGTTCTTTGAGAAGCCCTCTGCCATTCTCAATCGCAAGAAGAAGGCCCTCGAGCGCAAGCGCCTGAAGAGGCAGCGCAAGGTCTCGCAGATGAAGAGTTACTGACCACCTCTGTCTGAGATGAAACGAAACGAGCCCCGAGAGGGGCTCGCGGTGTTTATGGCGATAAGAGCCGATCGCGCGGAGGCTGCCGTGAGCTGCGCCCCCCCTGCCGCCGTCCCTGGCTAGAGGATGTGCTGCAGGAACCGCTGGGTGCGTTCCTCCCGGGGATGCTCGAACACGGCCTCCGGCGGTCCCTGCTCGATGATCTCGCCGTTGTCCATGAAGACCACCGTGTGGGCCGCCGCCCGGGCAAACCCCATCTCGTGAGAAACCACGAGCATGGTCATGCCCTCCTTGGCCAGTTCCACCATGACGTCCAGCACTTCCTTGATCATCTCGGGGTCCAGCGCCGACGTAGGCTCATCGAACAGCATCACCTTCGGGCTCATGGCCAGCGCCCGCGCAATGGCGACGCGCTGCTGCTGGCCGCCGGAGAGCTGCTCGGGATAGGAGTCCGCCTTTTCCTGAAGGCCGACACGGGCCAGCAGCCGGCGACCCAGGTCTTTGGCCTCGGAATCCGGGATCTTCTTTACCACGCGCGGCGCCAGCGCGATGTTCTCCATGGCCGTGAGATGGGGAAACAGGTTGAAGGACTGGAACACCATCCCGACCTCTTCCCGGATCTTGCGGATGTCGGAGGCATGGTCGGTCACCAGGTCATCGTCCACCCAGATCTCGCCCGAGCTGAGATGCTCCAGGCGGTTGATGCACCGCAGCATCGTGCTCTTCCCGCTGCCGGACGGACCGATGACGAGCACCACTTCCCCGGCCTTCACCGTCAGGCTGGCGTTGTTCAGCGCCACCACCTTGCCGAAGTTCTTGCACGCGTTGACGATCCGCACCCTATCGGCCACGACGGTTCATCCTTTCTTCCATGAGGGCCACCAGCCGGGAGAAAAACAGCGTCATGACCAGGTAGACCAGCGCCACAACGGTGTAGGCCTCGAAGTAGTCGAACTTCACGGAGGCGTACTCCCGTCCTCTGCGCAGGAGGTCGGACACCGCGAGGATGGACACCAGGGAGGAGTCCTTCAGCAGGGCGATGAACTCGTTGCCCAAAGGCGGGAGGACGACGCGCACGGTCTGGGGGAGGATGATGCGTCGAAGCGCCTGTCCGCGGCTGAGGCCGAGCGCGATGGCCGCCTCCATCTGGCCCCGCGGGATGGACTGGATGCCCGCGCGGAAAATCTCGCCGAGGTAGGCGCCGTAGCAGACGGTCATCGCGATGACCGCGGCGAAGATGTCCGGCACCTGG
>DASRZR010000260.1:0-14022 GCA_035686185.1 Spirochaetia bacterium
TATTTCCTGGCGGCGCTGGTCTCCGAGCAGCTCCTGGCGCGCCACCCGGGCGCCTCCATCGTGTATGACCTGATCTCCTCCCGCGTGCTGCCGGAGCGCGTGCGGGAGCGTGGCGGCACGCCGGTGGTGTCCCGCGTGGGATACACGTTCCTCTACGACCAGATGGTGGCCACCGGCGCGCTCTTCGGAGCGGAGACCTCGGGCCACGTGTACTTCAAGGTAAGCGATACCTACTACACGGAGTCCGCCGCCTATGCCCTTGCCGTCATCGTGGGACTCCTGGCGGAGCGCGGCGCTCCGCTCTCCGAGCTGCTCCAGCCGCTGCGGGACCGCTATGCCCAGTCTCCCGAGATCAACGTGGAGGTGGAGGACAAGGTCCGCGCCATGGCCGAGATCGAGCGAAGGTTCAAGGGTGGAAGCATCGACCGGCTGGACGGTCTTTCCATTTCCTTTGACGAGTTCTGGTTCAACGTGCGCCCCAGCAACACGGAGCCCCTGCTGCGGCTGCGCCTGGAGGCGCGCACGGCCGAGGTCGCCCGGCAGAAGAGCGAGGAGATCAAGGCCATCCTCTCGCAGTCGTAGACCGCCAGCGCGGACATCGGCTTGCGCGCCGGCGCGGGGGCGTGTAGGATTCGCTCGCAACCAGAACGTGCATCAAGGAGCGTGAAATGAGAAAAGTCCTTCTGCCCGTGGCGGCACTCCTCGTCATGGCCAGCGCCGCCTTCGCCCAGGTCCCGAAGACCCCCGAGCAGGTCCCCGCCTATCCCGGGGCCACGGTCGTGTCCGAGCAGGGGTCTGCGAAGGATGAAACTGCCTCCGGCAAAGCGCCCGCGTGGGTATTCGCTCTGGAACGTGTCTCCACCACCACGGCGTCCGTGGAGCAGGTCGCGCAGTTCTACGCGGGGAAGTTCGGCGTTCCGGTGGAGCAGGACGGCGGCGCGGATCCGAACGACCTCGAGCCGGGCCAGCTCTCTTCCGTCGGCTCTTCCGTGGAGTACTGGGACCAGGGTTGGATCGATGAGAGCGCGGACCCGGTGAAAGCCGGCTTCCAGAAGCGCCAGCGCCTGCCGGGCGCGGAGACCTGGGCGCGAGGAGCGGGGTTCGCATGGGCGTACAAGAACGCCGAGAAGGACCCCTATGCCTTCTCGCTGACGATCGCGGACAAGAGCGTCCCGGACGAGGATCCCACCCGCTACTCCCCGCTCACGGAGATACGGCTGTCCATCCACATGATCAACAACGAAAAGATGGCCGCCCAGCAGGAGGAGATGCGCAAGAACGCTGCTGCCAGCCAGCAGGCTTCCGCGCCGTCCGCGCAGGACCGGGCCGCGGCGGAGGCCGCCCAGAAGGCGGCCGCCGACGCCGCGGCAGGCGCGTTGATGGGTGACAGCGCGAAGATCGTGGCGGAGATGGCCACCGCGCCGTCAGAGAAGAAGCTCGGCGTCGCCATCTACCCCGGCGCGCGGTACGACGCCGAGCTGTCGGGCCAGGAGTCGATGTTCATGACGGACGGGGCTCGAATGTACGTGTTCGGGGCGCCCGCGAAACCCAACGAGGTGGTCCAGTTCTACGTGAAGCACACCGGCAACCAGGTCGCGCTGGCCTCGGGCAAGACCAGTGTCATTCCCATCAACTTCGGAAAGCCCGCCCAGAAAGGCGACACGCCTCCGCTGAAGGACACCGTCACCATCGCCGGGCCTACGGATGCAGGAATGACAGTGATCATGATCCTGAAGCAGGGGCCGGGCTGGACCGGACAGGCAGGGGCGGGGAGATAGGGCGGGATCAGCGCGGGTCGGCTGCCGACGGGGACTCACGGAATCGGTCTTGACCGCCGCCTTCTGCCGGGCAACGATTGCGTGATCCGGAGGATATTGCCATGCCGATTCTCACGCAGATCGACAACCGTCGCGCGTATCGCGCCCTGGATTCCCGGCCCATTCCCGCGGAGGTGCTGCACCGTCTGGCCCAGGCGGCTCACCTGGCGCCGTCGTTTGCCAACATGCAGCCGTGGCGGATCGTGACCGTGACCGGGGGAGAGCACCTGTCGGGCCTCAAGGAGGCGCTGGCGCCCGGCAACTACTGGGCGCAGAAGGCCCCGGCCATCGCCGCCTTCGTGACGGAGCTGGACTGGGACGGCAGGCTGGACCATGGACGGGACTACGCTTTCTTCGACCTGGGACAGGCCGCCA
The DNA here is from genome assembly GCA_035686185.1 of Spirochaetia bacterium. Taxonomy (GTDB): domain Bacteria; phylum Spirochaetota; class Spirochaetia; order SZUA-6; family Fen-1364; genus Fen-1364. Next base: position 2,193 of record DASRZR010000260.1, read on the forward strand.
TGAACTACCAGCTCCAGGCCGTGGCCGAGGGGCTCATCGCTCACCCTGTCGCGGGGTTCAACGCCGAGGCCGCGGGAAAGGTCCTGGGGATCCCGGACCGCGCCGTGCTTGTCACCCTTGTGATACTGGGCTACCCCGGGGATCCGTCGCACCTGAACCAGAAGCACCTCGAAGTCGAGAAGTCGCTTCGAAACAGGAAGGACCTGGGCCAGGTCCACGCGAACGACGTGTGGCTTCCGGGCCTTGTGCCGACGCCGCCGGCACGGTAGCGCGCATCGACGCCGCGCGTGCTCCCGCGGCGGCGGCATCCGGCTCTCCGGACCCGGCACCTGCATGACGTAGACCCTCCGTTACGATTTTGCTACGATTTGGAGGGGCGGCGCGTCATGCGGACCGCCCACGGGGGACGAGGACGTGATCGACAAGCTGGAGCGCAACAGGAAACGCTACGAGGAGCTGCAGGCGCTGCTCTCGGACCCCGACGTGACCCGGGACCAGAAGCGCTACCGGGAGCTGCGCCAGGAGCACGCGTCCCTCACGGAGCAGGTGGAGGAGTTCGACCGCTACCGCGCGCTGGACGCGGAGATCGCGTCCAACCGGGAGCTGGCCGAGGGCGATGACCGCGAGATGAAGGACCTGGCCCGGGAGGAGCTCGTCTCCCTGGAGGCCCGGCGCGCCGCCTCCGAGCTGCGGCTGAAACAGCTCCTCGTGCCTCGCGACCCGCTGGATGACAAGAACGTCATCGTGGAGATCCGCGCGGGCACCGGCGGGGACGAGGCCGCGCTGTTTGCCGCGGACCTGTTCCGCATGTACTCCTACTACGCGGACTCCCAGAAGTGGAAGCTGGAGATCATGTCCTCCAGCCCCACCGGCATCGGCGGGTTCAAGGAGATCATCTCCTCCATCTCCGGCAAGAGCGTGTACGCCAAGCTGCGCTACGAGAGCGGCGTCCACCGCGTCCAGCGCGTGCCGGTCACCGAGGCCGGCGGCCGCATCCACACCTCCACCGCTTCCGTGGCGGTGCTCCCCGAGGTGGAGGAGACGGAGATCGAGATCAACCCCAACGACCTTCGCATCGACGTGATGCGCGCCGGCGGTCCCGGCGGGCAGAGCGTGAACACCACGGACTCCGCCGTGCGCATCACGCACCTCCCGTCCGGGATCGTGGTGCACTGCCAGGACGAGAAGAGCCAGCACAAGAACCGGGCCAAGGCGCTGCGGATCCTTCGCGCGCGCCTGTTCGAGGCCGAAGAGGAGCGCAAGCACGCCGAGCGCGCGCAGGCGCGCAAGAGCCAGATCGGCTCCGGGGAGCGGGCGGAGAAGATCCGCACGTACAACTTCCCCCAGAACCGGGCCACGGATCATCGCATCAACCTCACGCTGTACAAGCTGGACGTGGTGATGAAGGGAGAGATCGAGGAGTTCATCGACGCCCTGCGCCTGCAGGCGCAGGAGACGGCGCTGACCTCGGAGAGTGCGTAGCCCATGACGGTGCGGTCCCTGCTCACGCAGGGCTATGACACGCTGTTTTTCGCGGAGGTCCAGACGCCGCTCCTGGACGCGGTCGTTCTCCTGGCCCACGCCATGGACACGACCAAGGAAAAGCTGCTCGCCTCCCTGCCGGAGGAGGCCGCGGCGGACGTGGAGGAGCGTTTCCGCGGCTTCGTGGACCTTCGATGCTCCGGCGTGCCGGTGTCCTACATCCGGCGGGCCAAGGAGTTCTACGGCCTGGAGTTCTATGTCGATGAGCGCGTGCTGGTGCCCCGGCCGGACACCGAGGTGCTGGTGGAGAAGGTCCTGCAGGTCACCCGCGCGGACCCGCGCCTGCGCCGGATCCATGACGCCTGCACCGGCTCGGGCTGCGTCGGCATCGCGCTGAAGCACACCGAGCCGGGCCTGGAGGTGAGCGCCTCCGACATCTCGGGGGACGCGTTGGAGGTGGCCGCGCTGAACGCGGACCGGCTGCTCGGTGCCGTCATCCCGTCGTTCCACTCCGACCTGCTGGCGGAAGTGCCCGGCTCCTTCGACGTCATCGCTTCCAATCCTCCCTACCTGCGGGATGACGAGGTGGCCGACCTGATGAAGCTCGGATGGCGCGAGCCCGGGCTGGCGCTCGCCGGGGGCCGGGACGGCACGGCGCTCGCGGAGAAGCTCATCCGCGCCGCCCCGTCCCGCCTGGCGCCCGGGGGATGGTTGATGCTGGAGGCGGCGCCTCTGCAGATCAACAAGCTGTACGCGTTCATGGACCAGGCGGGCTTCCGCAGCATCGACGTGGAGAAGGACCTGGCCGGAGCCGCGCGGGTGATTGCCGGCCGTCTTCCCGCGCCGATCGTGCCCTCCGCCCTTCTTCGGGAAGGCGCGGGCACGGAGAGCCGCGATGGGTGAGCCGGACCGCGCCGCCATCCCGGCCGAGGTTGCCGCCAGCGAGGTGCCGGAGCTCCTGACCTACTTCACGGAGCGGCTGTCCACGTACACGGAGGAAGAGCGCGCCCGCATCCTCTCCGCCGCCGAATGGGCGCGGCGCCTTCACGGGGAGCAGAAGCGCGCTTCGGGGGACCCGTTCTTCATCCACCCGTTGAGCGTGGCTTCCATCCTTCTGGACATCCACATGGACGCCCAGGGCGTCATCGCTGCCCTCCTGCACGACGTGCTGGAGGACACCGAGACCTCGCGCCAGTCCCTGCGCAAGGAGTTCGGCCGGGAAGTGGAGTCACTCGTGCAGGGCGTGACGAAGATCAGCGTCCTGCGGGGCCGCTCTTCCCGCAACCTGCAGCACGCGGAGACGATCCGCAAGATGCTGTTCGCCATGGTGAAGGACGTGCGCGTGATCCTCATCAAGCTGGCGGACAAGCTGCACAACATGCGCACGCTGGGTTACCTGGACCCGGAGGCCCGCGCCCGCATCGCGCAGGAGACGCTGGACATCTATGCCCCGCTGGCGGGGCGCCTGGGGATCTCCCGCATCAAGGACGAGCTGGAGGACCTGAGCCTCAAGCACCTGCAGCCGGAGGTCTACGAGCAGATCCGCCACTTCGTGGCCCAGCGGCGCAGCGAGCGGTCCGCGTACCTGGAGCGGGTGAAGGAGGCCATCACCCGTGAGGCGGACGCCGCGGGCATCCCGATTGCCATTGAGGCGCGCGCCAAGCATTTCTATTCGATCTACCAGAAGTCCCACCGTCGCGGGAAGCCGCTGGAGGAGATCTACGACCTGCTGGGCCTGCGGATCCTCTGCGAGACCACCAGCCAGTGCTACGAGCTGGTGGGGCTGGTGCACAAGCAGTTCATGCCCATCGAGGGGCGGTTCAAGGACTACATTGCCATGCCGAAGTCCAACCGCTACCAGAGCCTGCACACCACGGTGATGGGCTTCCAGGGCAAGATCATCGAGATCCAGATCCGCACGCACGGGATGCACCAGACCGCGGAAAACGGCATCGCGGCGCACTGGCTGTACAAGAGCGGCACGCTGAAGGAGGGGGAGAAGACCAAGGAGCTTTCCCTCATCAACAAGCTGCGCGAGTGGCAGGGCGCCGGGGCGGTCTCCACGGATTTCCTTGACGAGATCAAGAAGGAGCTGCTGCGGGACTCCATCTACGTGTTCACCCCGCGCGGGGACGTGGTGGAGTTGCCGTTCGGCTCCACGGCCATCGACTTTGCCTACCAGATCCACACGGACATCGGGGAGCACTGCACGGGGGCCAAGGCGGACGGCGCGATCATTCCGCTGAAGGAAGCGCTTTCGAACACGCAGGTCGTGGAGATCATGACCTCCAACACGGCGCACCCCCGGCTGGACTGGCTGCGCTACGTGAAGACCTCCAAGGCGCGCTCCCGCATCAAGCACTGGCTGGCGCAGAACGAGCCGGACCTCATCTTTGACCGCAACATCGTGGCGCGAAAGACGGAGGAGGCCCAGAAGGCCATCGTCTTCCAGAAGGCGCCGGAGAAAGCGCCGGAGGCTCCGGGCGGCGCGCCGGCCGAGCCGGAGACCGTGATCCGCGACCCCAGCCGGGTGGCCATCCGCATTGGCCAGGAACGCAACTTCATGATACGCATCGCCCAGTGCTGCACGCCGTCGACCGGGGACGCGATCGTGGGGTACGTGTCACGGGGCCGGGGCATCACCGTGCATTCAATCGGGTGCCCGAGCATCGCCACCATCAAGGACTTCGCGGAGCGAAGCATCAGCGTCGAATGGGAGACCGTGTCTCCCAAGTCGACTCGACGGTTCCAGGTCACGGCCCGCATGACCTCCAACCTGTTCTCGGAGATCGAGGGAGCCCTGAAGAAGTTCGGCGGCCACCTGATCGAGGGCAAGCTGGAGCAGGACGTCGGGGCAGACATGCTGCGCGGCGCGTTCACCGTGGAGGTGGACAACCGGGAGGACTTCGGCAAAGTGATGAAGAGCCTGCGGACCATCCCGTCCGTGGTGAACATCCATGGAGTGACGACATGAGGTTCGACGTGCGGGACGGGGCGTACGGCAAGGCGGTATACGCCGCGGAGCGGATCCCCGCGGGCACGCTGATTGCGCCGTTCACCGGGCCGTTCCTGCGTTACGCGGAGACGAACGCGGATACCTACGCCCTGCAGATCGGCCCGGACCTGTACATCGGGGAGTCCGGAGACGTGGATGACCTGTTCAACCACTCCTGTGATCCGAACGCGTGGGTGAAGATCCAGGGAAGGACCGTGGAGCTTCGCGCCCTGCGGGATATCCTGCCGGGGGAGCAGATCTGCTTCGACTACTCCACGATCATGGACGAGGACGACTTCACGATGAAATGCGCCTGCGGTTCCCCCCACTGCCGCGGGACCATCCGGGACGGTCGCCTCCTGCCGGACGAGGTCTGGAACCGCTACGTGGCACTGGGAATCCTGCCCGACTACGTGAAGGAAAGCCGCGCGCGCGGATCCCGCTGAGCCGCAACTCCCGTCCACTCCCGTTCATCCTCCGGCGGCGCCTCTTCCGCGGGATCGTCGGTGATCTGGAACCCTTCCATCAGGTCCCGTATCTGCCGTGCCATGGAGGTGAGCTCACCAGTGGCCGACGACAACTGCTCCGCGGCTGACGCGGCACCCTGGGTGACCTCGTTGACACTCTCCACGGCCCGGGACACCTGTTTCGCATTCGCCGTCTGCTCCTCGGTGGCAGCAGAAATGCCCCGGCTCATTTCGCTGACGCTTTCCAACGCCCGGGAGAGCTCCTTGACCGCTCCGACCTGGTGCTCGATGGCCTCACGGAGACTGAAAACCGTCTCCTTCACTTTTCGGGATGCCTCCTCGATCTGTTTCATCGCTCCCCGTGATCCTGACGCGATCCGCACCCCCTGGGAGACATCTTTCACGTTGTCCTTGATGAGTGCTTCGATGTCCTTTGCCGACGATGCGCTGCGCTCCGCCAGCTTGCTGACCTCGTCCGCCACCACCGCGAACCCTCGTCCGTGCTCCCCCGCCCGCGCCGCCTCGATCGACGCGTTCAAGGCAAGGAGGTTGGTCTGGGCCGCGATATCGGAGATCACACTCACGATGCCGCCGATCTTCTCGGAGCCTTCCGCGATGCGGTTGATGCCTTCCACGACCTCCCCCACGGCACGAGCCCCGTCCGCCGCCCTGTCGACGGACTGACTGGCCAGCGCGGCGATTCCGGACAGGTTCTCCGACACCTCTTCCATGGAGCGCCGGACGATCGTCATGGACGACGTTCCCTGTTCCACGGCGGCCGCCTGTGACTGGGCGTGCTCGGCAACCTGCTCCACGGAGGCCGTCAATTCCTCCATGGAGGCGCTGGTTTCCTCCAGCGCCGAGGCCTGGCCCTGCGCTCCCTCCGCGAGCTGCCGGGCGCTCGTGCTGATCAGCCCGCTGGAAGCGGAAACCTGCCCCGCATTCTGGCGGATCACGGATACCATGCCCACCAACTTCACGCACATCTCGTTGAGGGCCTGGGCGAGGAGCCCTGCCTCGTCCTCCTGGTGGATCACCAGGCGGCCTGTCAGATCGCCGCCGGCGACCTTCTGCGCGAGCGCCACCCCGGCGACGATCTGCCGGGAGATGGAGCGGGACACCACGACGTTCGCAAGCATTCCGAGCGCGAGGCACACTGCCACGATGACAAAGACGCTGTTCCGGATGGCGTCGATCGGCGCCAGGTAGTCTGACACCGGCAGCGCAATGGCCACGCTCCAGCCCGTGGTCTTCACCGGCGCGTAGCCGGCAGCCTTGGATTCCCCCTGGTACACGTAGGAGGCGACCCCCTGCTGACCGCCCAGCATCCTCCCGGAGAGGCCCTCCAACCCATGCTCCTTGCTGATGTCGACCTTGAGTATCTTGTCGGCGATCGCATGGGCAATCGTCATGCCGGTCCTGTCCACCACGAATGCATAGCCTGTCTTCCCGATCTGCTGGCTCGTGACGATGTCATTCAGGAAGCCGATGTCGGCGATCACGGCCACGACCCCGACAATCCCTTTCTCCGAGCGTATCGGTGCCGCGAATGGTGTGAAGGGCTTGTTCGTCACCTTGTTGCGGGCAGCGGCACCGGCGTTCACGTTTCCCGCCATCGCCGACCGGAAGTAGTCGCGGTCCGAGAGGTTCACACCCACAAACTTGTCGGCGGACGCCGCAAAGGCCCGCCCATCCGGTGCGATGACGGCAAGGTTCTGGTAGCTCTCTCCAAGGCCCTTGGTTTCCACGATCGCCCGCAGCTTCTGATTCACACGCGCGACAACATCCGCCGCGGCCGGATCGGCCCCGGCGCTCCGGCTCTTGACCGCCGTGGCCTGTCCAGCGGATGCCGCAACTGCCCTGGCTGCCGCAATGATATCCGGGTCCACCGACAGGCTGAGAGCCATCTTCTGCTCCTCCGCAAAGACCCGGTCAATCATCTCTGCAACCGTGGCGGCCCGCGTGGCGAGCTGCTCATTTTCCACGGCCGTGAGCCCGCGGGTGGCCCCTACGATTGCCACGACAGACACCGCCGCGAGGGGGACTACCACCAGCAGGGTTCCGATAAGGACGAGCTTCACTCCGATTTTCATGTTCTTGAGCACAATTCTGCCTCCTCGTGAGAACGCGAGTGGATCAGTGCTCTTTGAGATTTGAACAAGCGTTGTGTTAGCAGTTCGCTAGTTGTCGGGGGGCCGTTCGTGTGTCCGCCGCAGGACACCGAGCCGCGCGCGGATCCGTGCCGCCTCGCTGAACCGGCGGGTGATCCACCGTCGGTTGACGCCCTCCCTGCCCCGGGGCCTACTTGTACATCTGCATGAGCTGGACGAAGTTGTAGATCTTCTTGTAGGCGGCGGCAATCACGACCTTCAGCTCCTTGTCGGAGGAAGGCCGGAGCTCCTTCCAGTTCACGAGGAAGGACGGACTGCTCTTGCCCACGTCCTCGTGGGCGAGCTTCAGCACGCGCGCCACAGACACGAGGTGCTGGACGGAATCCCCGATCATCGTTCGCGCCTCGTCGTTGATCTGCTGCAGCGCCATGCGAAGCTGGACCACCGCCTTGCGGTCCCGCTCCGTCTTCAGCGCAATGGTCTTCAGCCTCCGCCCCAGTTCGCCGTCCTCCGAGAGGTCGGTGTCGAACCGGGCGATCTTCTCCGACACCGCCAGGAGCTGGTGGTAGGCTTCCGACATCTGGTTGGACGGCTGGGGGTTGGCCCAGTGGCCCTTGATGAGCAGCAGGTCCACTACCTCGCGGATGCTGTGCGGCAGGAACTCCACGAGGAAGGCCCGCAGGTAGTTGAGCGCCGACACGTAGAGGAACCCGCCCAGCATCTTCTGCGCGAACTCGGGGTTCGCCTGCTCGGAGTAGTTGGACAGCTTTTCCACCGCGCCGGACCCGAACACCGCCCGGGCCAGCTCTTCCAGCTTCTCGTGCTGCCGACCCTGGACCACCTTGTGCAGCGTGGTTTCCGCCTCCGTCTTCAGCTTGGACAGGTACGGCTCCACGATCCGCTCGCGGTGAGCCCGGACCATGGGCTTCCATGCCGGGTTCTGCAACAGGTGCCGGACCATCAGCGGGATCATGCCGCCGCGCTGGACGTCCCGGATGAGCTGCAGCGCCTTGCGCAAGGCTTCCCGCGCCACGACCTCCATGCCGCGATGTTCCTTCAGCACGGAGAGTATGCGATCCCAGTCCGCGTCCGGGTCCACGTTCGGGAGGATCTCCAGGAAGTCCTGCAGCTCGCCCTGGATCGCGCTCCCGTCTATCGGCTCGAAGTGCGGCGTGTAGGAGAAGTCCCGCTCCGGAAGGGCCGGGTCGAACCGTCGGAGCAGGAAGTAGAAGTCGAACCCGATGAGGTCCACGAAGACCAGGATGCGATTGAACAGCGCGTCCAGGTCGTTCATCCAGTCGGTGCCGATGCCCTCCATGAGCGCCTTCAGGTCCCGCTTCACCTCCGCTTCCAGCGCGGAGGGATCGGCGCCTTTCTTTGCCCGCTCGTCTATGGAGGCTTCCGTGAGCCGGCCCTTCAGCAGGGCCTGCTCCTCCGTCAGGGAAAGCTCCACGAGCGTCATCTTCAGCGCTCCGGAGACTTCGGCGCCCTTCAGCAGCACCTGGGCGGCGGCCACCGTCTTGTACAGCTCCCAGAAGAACCGGGCAAGGTTGGGCTCCACGGTCATCCGCCCGGGGTTGTAGAACTTCGCCCGACTGCGCTTCAGCTCGGCGGCGATGTCCCGCAGTTGCCGCTGCTTCTGCCTCTCCGGGTCGTCCGCGGAAAACAGGGCAAGCAGCCGGTCGAAGAATCCGCCGGGCTTGCCGGAAAACGATGACTTGGCCTGGGGCGCCGGCGCCGCCGTGACCGCGCCGCGGACGGGAGCAGGCTTGGGGGAAGGCGTGGAGGCCGCCGGGACGGCTCGACCGGGCGCGGCTCGGTGCTGAGTGGCGGAGGCGGCAACAGCCGGTCCGCGGCCGGACGGAGATTTGGTCGGGGACCCGGGGATTGGTGCCGGGGCGGCTCGCTTTGGCGTGGGTCTGGGCTGCGGGGGTGGGGCCTGCGCGGCCATATTATTGTAGCGTATGGAAAAAGGTATCTGCTGTCAACGGAAAATGCTTGCCGTCCTGCCGTGTTTTCAGGTAGTATGCGGGAATCCAGAAACCACCTTCTATCCGACCCTACGCACGAGAGAGGAGCGCGTCATGGAGAAGTGGGTGTGCACGGTATGCGGCTACGTCTATGACCCGGCAAAGGGGGACCCGGACAGCGGTATCGCCCCGGGGACTCCGTTCGACAAGCTGCCGTTGGATTGGGTGTGCCCGGTGTGCGGTGCGAGCAGGGAAGACTTCGAGAAGCAGGCGGACTGAGCTTCCCGCAAGACGTTGCCTCCCGCGCGGTGGCACTGGCGCTTGCGGCCGGCTTCCATCGCGCGGGAGTTGTCGATCCCCGTCTGCTGTCCGGGTGGCCCGCGGAGGCATCTCGGGCGGCCGCTGACGCGCCGAGCGCTTCGGACCTTGAATGGGACTGGGTTCGTTCCCCGCTTCGCTGGTCGGCCTCGTTCACCATACTCGTCTGTTGTCTCTCCTGCCTGCGTTCCGAGCCGGATGATCCCGGCTCACCGGGAGACCCGCGCGGGCTCGTGGCCCCGTTTGCCCGCGCCCACTACTACCGGCAGGCCGTTCGCATGCTGCGCGGCGTGGTGGGGCGGTTGGAGCAGGAGCAGGGTGTCCCGTCGGCGGGCGTGAGGCTGTTCTCCAATTCCCGGTTGCCGGAAAAGCCGCTGCTCGTCGCAACGGGTCTTGCGGCTTACGGCAGGAACGGGTGTGCCATCGTGCCCGGCCTCGGGTCCCTGTTCGTGATCGCGGGGGCCGTGCTCCCGTTGCCCACGCGGCTTTCCGCGCCGGCAGCGCCGCTGCCGCAACCCTGTGGATCGTGCCGCGCCTGCCAGGCGGCCTGCCCGGTCGGGGCACTGGGGCGGCCGTACGTCGTGGATCGCGACCGGTGCCTCCAGGCTGTGGCCACCTCCCCGCGGGAGATGAGTGAGGGAGTCATGGATGCCTGGGGCGTGCGGTTGTACGGCTGCCAGAGCTGCCAGTCGGTGTGTCCGCACAACCGCGGGCTTTCATGTACCGCGCCTCCCGCCGTGGGGGAGGTGGGCGCGGGGATCCCGCTTCTCTCTTTCCTGTCCGAGGACGCTCCGGCGCGCGCGGCCCGTTTCCGCGGAAGCGCGCTGGGAATGTCGTGGGTGCCGGCAGAGGCCCTGGTCCGCAACGCCCTGGTGGCGGCGGGAAACCGGGGGGACATCTGCGCCCGTTCGGCCGTGGAAGCCTGGTTGCGCAATGAGCACTCGCCCCTGATCGCAACCGCGGCGCGCTGGGCGCGCGCCCGGCTCTAGCTCCCGGCGGGAGCTTTCCTACCTCCGGTTCGTGTAGGAAAAGAACGCGATGATCAGGAAGATGGGGATCACGAGGAACAGGAACAGCTGTCCGAGCGCGGGAGCTCCCTCCGCCAGCCGGTAGTCGTACACGCGCGGAATGTACTGCTGGAACAGCATCACCAGGAACCAGAAGATGCCGGCGAGGGAGAGGAATACGTTCCTCTGGCGCGCAAGGTTCCAGATGCCGATCACGCCGAACAGGATCCCGACAATGAAGAACACTGTGCTCCATCCCATGCGGCGAGGGTGCGTGAAAACGGGATGCCGGTCAAGTCACGCTCCGGGCGCCAGCGCCTCGGTCACCTCAGCGGCAATGTCCTCCGGGGACAGCCGCGGCGCCGGGGCCGGCAGCACGAACGGAAACGGGATGGGCGCATTGCGCACCGTCGCGGCCTCCGTGACGTCGGCCCGGTCCGCGGGAGGGGATGCGGCGCCTTGCAGCAGTTCCAGCCCCTCTCTCATCGCCCGGAAGCCCGGGTGGGAGGAGTGCACCGGTACACGTCCCGAGATCGGTATCCACAGCGTGCCGTCCCGCGAGATGCCGGCAAGCTCATTGCGGAACCGGTCCAGAGCCGGCAGCGCTTCCAGCGCCGCGTCGAGCCCGGTGCCGGTGTCCACGAGCGCCAGCGGCCGGCCCGACCGCCACAGGATGGACGCCCGCAGGCCCAGCGCGGAAGCCAGCGAGGCGGTGAGCACCGTCCACTCCGCCTCGTCCTGGCCCAGGCTCCGCAGGGCCGCGCGCATGCCTGCGGCCGCCGGAAGCGACGGACCGCTGTCCTTCGAGAGGGCCCTGGCGCTTTCCAGGGCGTCCAGCAGGCCGGCAAAGTCTCCTGCCGCAAAAGGGGAAGCCGGCCGCCGGCCCTCCAGGAGACTGTCCGGGAGCCCTGCCAGCAGCGTGTCTTCTGCCGGCGTCCGGCAGGCCAGTGCCTGGGCCGGGCTTCGGACGGGAGCGTCCCGCAGCACTGCTTCAAACGGGTAGGCCGCGGCGAATCCCTGTCCGCCCTGTTCCCAGGTGATGAGCGCGTTCGCGGTGACGCGCCGGGAGGCAGAAAGGAGCGCGTCGTTGCCGGCGTACCCCAGCGGGATGACGATCTCCTTCTCCTGCAACGCTGCGAGGCTCTCCACGGATGCGAGCGCCGGCGCCAGGTCCAGGGAAGGAACGCCGGCGCGCACCCGCACCGAGCTCATCGTCTGGCGGCCTGCATTCCTCAGCGTGAGGACCAGGGATTCTGAGATGCGGCAGTCCTCCGACAGGTCCTGCTGGATCGCCGCGGAGACGACCTGTGCGTCCCGCGGGCCCGCCAACTGTTCCCGCGCATCCCGACGTTCGGCGAGAAGCTGCCCCAGCAGGTCAGCGGAGGCCTCGTCCGACGGCGCCTCGGCGGTGAGCTCCCGAAGAGCCTCCACTGCCCGACGGTAGGCGCCGTCCGCCCGGGCGGGCATCAGGTCCCCCTGG
>DASRZR010000261.1:0-3520 GCA_035686185.1 Spirochaetia bacterium
CGACTCCATCGCCTTCTTCTCCAAGGCCAAGAACCTGAAGGCGGCGGGCAAGTTCATCGACTTCTTCTACCAGGACGCCTACAAGGGCAAGTTCGACCAGCTCGTCGGGTTCCCGCCCGTCACGCTGAGCGCTGCCAAGGATCAGTTCTGGAATACCCCGCTGTTCCAGGCGCTGAACGCCGCGGCCCTGACCGCGCGGCCGTGGCCGCTGGTGGACAACTTCGACACGCTCAACAACGAGACGTGGAAGGCCTGCGAGAAGGTGTTCCAGGGACAGGCTTCGCCGAAGGACGCCCTCGACGCCGCTGCCGCGGCCGTCGACAAGGCCCGGGGAATGTAGCCCGGTTGAATCCGACAGGGGGGGCGCTCCTGGCGCCCCCCCTTGTGTTTCCAACCAGCCCGCCCAAGGAGACACCGTGGCAGACGCACACCTGACCCTGCGAGAGAGGTTCTGGAACCCTGAGGCGCGGCTGGCGTACATCCTGATCCTCCCTACCACCGTCTTCCTCGCCGCGTTCATGTTCTACCCCATCGTGTACGTCTTCGTGATGTCGTTCTTCAAGACCAACAAGCTGAGCGACCTGACGAAGTTCGTGGGGTTCGCCAATTTCATCGACCGCTTCCACGACATGGAGTTCTGGTGGGCCGCCGCCCGCTCCCTGATCTGGACTGCCACCGGCGTGAGCGCGAAGTTCCTCGCGGGGATGACCATCGCCGTGCTCCTGAACGTGAAGTACCGGGGCCGCAAGGCAGCCCGCATGGCGTTCATCATCCCCTGGGCCTCCTCGGTGCCCATCAGCGCCCTGCTGTGGACGTGGGTATATCACCCGGAGTTCGGCCTGCTGAACCACACCCTTCGGATCACGGGCCTGTGGTCCAACCCGCCGGGCTGGCTGGGCGCGCCTCTTCCCGCGTTCATCTCCACCATGTGGGTGGATATCTGGATCGGGATCCCGTTCTTTGCGCTGGTGTTCCTCGCCGGCATGCAGGCCATCCCCAGCGAGCTGTACGAATCCGCTTACATGGACGGGGCCGGCGGGGTGAGGAGTTTCTTCTCCATCACGCTGGCCGGGCTGCGGGAGCTCATCCTGATCTCCACGCTGCTCTCCGCCATCTGGACCTTCAATGACTTCAACGTCATCTACATCATGACGCGGGCCGGCCCTGCCAACACCACCAACATCCTGATCACGTCGGTCTACATCAACGCGTTCACCGACCTGCACTTCGACTGGGCCGCCGTGCAGTCGGTGGTGACCTTCGTGATCCTGTCCATTGTCAGCGTCATCTACGCCCGCTTCTACTTCCGGCAGGAGAACAACTGATGAGGTGGCAGAGCAGGTCCCGTTTCGTCGCCGTCCCCCTGACTCTCGTCATCCTGCTGTTCCTGCTGTTCCCGTTCTTCGTGATGATCTCCACGATGATCAAGTCGGGGCCGGACGTGTACTCCGACCCGCCGAAGTGGATCCCTTCCCACGTCGAGTGGTCCAATTTCGTCACGGTGTGGACGCAGTACGACCTCGCGAGCTACTTCCTGGCGAGCCTCATCATCGCCCTGGGGGCAACCGTCTTGAACACGTTGTTGAGCGTGCCGGCGGCGTACGCGGTGGCGCGCCTGCGATTTCCCGGGCGCAGGTTCGCCATGTACCTGCTCCTGATGATCGAGATGTTCTCCCCGGTCATCGTGATCATCTCTCTCTTCAAGGTGGTGGCGGGATTCCACCTGCTGGACACCTATGGAGCCCTCATCATCCTGGACGCGCTGTTCACGGTGGCGTTCAACACGTGGATGATGAACGGCTACTTCAAGACCATCCCCAAGGAGATCGAGGAAGCGGCGCTGATCGACGGCTGCAACCGCGTGGAGACCATGACGCGCATCATGCTCCCGATCTCCGTGCCGGGGCTGGTCACAGTGATGATCTACGCCTTCATCTTTGCGTGGAACGAGTTCCTGTTCGCGCTGACCTTCATCTCGTCCAAGGGCAAGATGCCGCTCACCATCGCGCTGTACAACTTCGTGGGCCGCTGGACCACGCAGTGGCAGTACCTCACCATGGCAGCGTTCCTTGCCCTGATCCCGGTGCTGGCGCTGTTCTACGTCATAGAGAAGCGGCTGGTCGCCGGCCTCGCCGGCGGAGCCGTGAAGGGATGAGCCCGGCCGGCCGTTCCCGCGCAACGGCACGGCCGGGGCGTGAGGGTCCCTCGTCCCGCGGCGCCTAGTGCATCTCCGCGTCGCAGGTGCCGATGCCGCCGACGTAATAGTTGAACTTCACGTCGGGGTGATCGGCCAGGAGCGACATCGGCACGGCGGAGTCCGGCAGCTTCCGTGAGATCATGAGCGCCGTCAGGCGGATGCCAAACGGGTTGTCGTGCGCGCCCGCATGCCAGATGGACACCTGCGCGGCCTTCCACGTCTCCTGCGGGCCCACGGAAATGGCCCGCGAGGGCACCCCCGTCACCACGCCGCCGCCCGAGGTGCGGGCGTTCTGGATGATTGTCATCGGGTGCAGGTCCACGATCCGGGTCGGAAGCGCGCGGTACTCCGCCGGGGAAGGGGGAGCGTCCGTGAACTTGCCATCCCGCTTCGCGGGGTCGTTGAACGCCCAGTGCTTCACCTCGCCCTGGCCGCCCTGCATCACCAGGCACTTCGCCTCGTCATAGGAGCGGATGTACTCGGGGATGTTGGCCGCTTTCAGGAAGTGCAGGTGGGAATCCGGCATCCTAAGCTTCTTGTCGATGCGGTTGAAGCACAGCTCCAGGTCCGCCCGGGCGAAGCTGAGCGGGTGCGTGACGGGTGCTTCGCGGTCGCCCAGGTACCACTCGTCCATGGCCCAGAAATGGCCCTCGCGGACGTTGATCTCCAGGTCGTTCACGACCTGCGCCACCAGCGGGAGCTGCTCCGTGGGCCCGATGGGACCGCAGATGCCCGCGGGCGCCGAGGCGGTGGACTTCTGCCAGGCGCGCACGTATTCCAGCGCTTCCGCGACGTAGAATGCTTCCAGCGTGTCGTAGAACGTCACCTTGAAGCCCGGGCGGCTGAGCTGGAGGAGATCCTTCGGCGTGAGCCGGGCGGCGTCATCCAGGATCTTCGGGTCCAGCGTTGTGTAGTCCCACCACCCAGGGGCGACTTTGCTGATGCTTCTCATGGATCGGTTCCTCCTGATGTAGAAAAGCTGAAATCCGGCCTCCCACCGCGGGGCGGCCGGTGGTGCACAAGCTACTGGCCGGAGTCCCCGGAGGCCGAGCCGCCGCCGGACTTCGCGCTGCCCGAGGGCCCCGGGCTTCCCGGGGACGCCGGGCTGGCCGCGGTCGCCGCGCCGCGCGCAGCGCTCCGCGCGGGCCTGGCCGGCTCCAGCACGAGGCGCGTGACCCCGGCCTTCCGCAGGGTCGCTTCGTCCCAGTACACGGCGTGATAGCGGACCCGGGCCCACGGCACGATCATGTCCGAGTAGTGTCCGCTTCCCACGTGCCCGCTCTGGCCGGTGGCGTTTACCTCCGCGGACCCGTCGAAGTTCAA
>DASRZR010000262.1:0-2314 GCA_035686185.1 Spirochaetia bacterium
CTACTGCCGTCACGCGCAGCGCGGCCGCCAGGAGGCTCGGATCCCCGGGCTCGGCGTGACCACCGGGTAGCGCCAGGTGACCGGACCACGGGTCCCCCGGCCGTTCGGCCCTCTTGATGATGAGCACCCGGGCGCGCGCAAGCCCATCGCCCGGCCCAACGGGCTCTTCCCCGTCCGCCGTGAGGAGCAGCATCACGGCCGCGTGCGTGAGCCCAGCCGCGGCGCCGACGGGCGCGTCCACGGCACCCAGCCGCGTCGAAACACGGTCGAGGAACGCCTCAAACGCGCTACTTCCTGGCATCTCTGCCGTACGATTGGCCGCCAAAGATCGATCGAACCTCCGAGGCGGTGCGGGCCTGGCCGAGCTTCCCGAATCGCTGCTGCTCCTCGCTGCTCAGCGCCCGCGCGTTGGCCAGAACGGCGTCCAGCCTGTCGGCCGGGAACTTCACCGCTCCGTTCTCATCCATATGGATGATCTCGCCGGGGCTCACGTCCATGCCGGCAACCGTGACCGGGACGTTGACCGCGTGGACCGCCATGGGGCCGTGGCCGGCGGTGACGCCGGTGAGCAGGTACTGGAACCGAAGCGCCCGCACCTCGGCGAGGTCCCGGGACGGTCCGTTGGAGACCAGACCGACGCAGCCCACGGCCTTCATGGCCGAGGTCATGTTCCCGCCCGCAAGCCCGACCTTGCCGGCGATCTCCGGGGGGAAGCGTTGCTCCAGCACCAGGATGGTAGGCGCTCTCATCGCTTCGAGGGCGTCGACCACGTCCATGAAGGTCAGGCCGGCAAAGCCGGGATCCGGAAGCCCGTAGACGCAGGTGACGGCGCGTCCCGCGAGGGGACCGAGCTCCGGATACATGCAGCGGATCGATTGGTCCGTGTACCAGTTCACGGCCCATGGATTGTAGAGGGACAGGCACGTCTCGGCTCCCGGGTAGGTTGCTACGACGTTGGTGATCGTGGGCGTGTCGAACTGGCGCAACTCGGTCAATGCGGAACCTGGTTCCATGCTCTGTCCTCCCATGCGCTCGGCTGATCGAGCGCCGACACGACGTGCCACGGTATCACGAGCCGAGGTCGTTTGACAGGGCGAGGCCGCCCGATGTACCGTCCGTGCGGCGCCGGCGGGACGCAAGCCACGGCGGGAGAGGAAGTCACCGTGAGCTGCGGTCCGCGAGACGGGGCGGCCGGTCCGAAGGAGGACTCGGACGCGCCTCGGCAACCCCTGAGCAGGAACATCAAGGTCCTCATCGCCGTCTCCATCCTCTTTGGCGCGGGGACGGGGCTCTACGAGTTCGTGCTTCCCTTCTACCTGAAGGACCGCGGTCTCTCGTACCCCAGCATGGGCTGGCTGTTCGCCGTCTCCGCCGCGGTCATGATCGTGATCCGTCTTGCCACCGGCCGCCTGGTGGACCGCTGGGGATGCAAGCGGCCGTACCTCATCGCGGCGCTGATGAGCGGAGGGTCCAGCGCACTAACCGCGCTCACGGGGAACGTGGTGTTCCTTACCCTGCTGAAGACCGGCCGGGAGATCGGGCTGCTCCTTCGGGACACGGTGCACCCCGTGCTCCTCTATCTAGAGAACAAGAGCCGGTTCCGGGACACCATCGGCAAGACCCGGGGGCTGGAATACGGGAGCGCGGCCCTGGGGACCGCGGTGGCGGGGACCTCCGTCCTGCTCTGGGGCACGGGCGGGAGCCTGGGCATCGGCGGCCTCATCCTGGGTGCCGCTGCCGTGCTCCTGGCCGTGGGGATCCGGGAGCGATCCCCCGTCCAGCCGGCGGCAGCGGCGCGGGCGCCCTGGTGGCGCTGGGACGTGGACCGCAACCTCAAGATCATCATGATCTCGGGCTTCGTCTTCAACCTGGGGCTTACCATGAGCCACGGGTTCATGATGCCGCTCTTCTTCAGCGCCCGGTTCAACGCGGATGAGGGCTCGGTGGCCGTCGTGCTCCTGATCCACCGGCTGACGCCGGTCCTTCCGCTGCTGGTGGCGGGCCGGCTGCGCTTCCGAAACCTCAAGATGGCGTACCTTTGGAGCGTGGCGGTGGAGGGGGCCATCATCGCCGCTGGAGGCATGATCCCGTGGTTCGTGCCTGCCGCGGCGGTCTGGCTGCTTCACGATGTCGTGGGCGCCGGTCTCTGGACGCCCATCCAGAGCGAGATCATCCAGCGCTACTGTCGGGAGTCCACCCGAGGGCTGGATCTCAGCAAGACGTTGGTTCTGAGCTCGGCGGGAGGCGCCATCGGACCCGTGATCGCCGGCTTCCTGGCGGACCGCTGGATCTCGGCGCCATTCATCGCCAGCGG
>DASRZR010000263.1:0-12964 GCA_035686185.1 Spirochaetia bacterium
GCACGGCCCGGGTGGTGACAATGGCGCGTATGCCTCCGTGGCGGCCGCGCCGGGCGTCGGTGCCGAGGGCCTGGTCCAGTATTCCCGGTTTCCCGCCCAGGACCCGGGGGATGACTGGTTTGCCTCCCGGAGCCCTTTCCCCGGCGGGGACATGACCCGGGTGGCCGGCCGGCTCTTCCTGCGATCCTCCCGCATGGACTGCTCGATGAGCGCCGCAGTCTCTTCTCCTGCCGGAGCGGATCCCGGATCCGCCGGCTGCCTGTGGGTACGGGCCAGGTCCCGCCCGGCGGACGCGGCCCTTCTCCTAGCGGTGGCTTCACCGGGTTTCCGCGGGGCGGACGCCCGGTGCCTGCCGGACACCTCCGAGATCTCCGGCGCGCTGCGCCTGGGCGCGGATCCCCGGATTGGCGTGGTGCACGCCACTGTTTCCCGGATCACGGGGCGCTTCGCCTTCAGTCCCCAGCCGGCCCTTCCGGACCGTGTCGTGCTGAAGGCGGATGTCGCACGCGACCTTCCCGGGCCCTTCCGGGGACCGACCGCCCTGCTGCTCCAGGCGGAACGGGAGATCAGCCATGACGCGAGCGGCGCGCGTGAGTGCCAGTCCCGGTGCGGCGTGGAAATGCGCGGGTCCCTGGCGGGGTGCTCGGTCCAGGCGGGGGCCGGACTCTCGGACCGGGACGGAGGAGACGTACGGGCCGCCTTGCTGCTCGCCGCCGGCACGCGTCTGCAGGTCACCGTGGGGGCGGGGGCGGAAGGGCTGGGAACGGTCCCCCGGGCTTCTACCGGCGTCACACTCACTATCGTGGAAGGCGCCGCGTCCGGCGCGCTGCGGGCCGGGCTGGAGGATTGCCCGCTCCGCGGCAGGCCGGCGCCCGCGCGCTACCTGAGGGTGTCCCTGGTGACGACCCTGCGGCAGGTCAATCCCACTCGCCCACCAGGATGACCTCGCGCTCAAGCCGGAATCCCAGGCGGCGGTGAACTTCCGCTTCCACCCGTTCCATGAGGGCGCGCATGTCCGCGGCCCGTGCGGCGCCGACGTTGATGAAGATATTTCCGTGGAAAGGCGCCACCTGGGCGTCTCCCATCCGCGTACCCTTCAAGCCCAGGGAATCGATGAGCCGGCCGGACGGCGCACCGAACGAGCGGTTGTTCTTGAACACGCTCCCGGCGCACGGGTGGAGGAAGTGGCCTTTCTTTTCCCGATCCGTCCGGAACGACTTCATCCGTTCTTCCATCGGGGCCGGCTCCCCCCGGGAGAGGAGGAAAGACGCGGACAGCACGATCCGGCCCGAGTCCTGGAACGGGGATTTCTTGTAGTCCCAGTCCGCCCTGTTCATGCGGTAGTGCTGCGTCTCATACGGGGGACCCTGCAGGTAGTCGACGCCTTCCAGCACGTCGCTCACTTCGCTTCCGTAGCAGCGCGCATTCATCCACACGGCGCCCCCGACGCTCCCCGGAAGGGCGTAGGCGAACTCCAGGCCGGACAGCCCCTGCCGCAGCGCGAACTCCGCCACGTCGGAGATGGGAGTTCCCGCGTGCGCCGTAAGGCGGTTGCCTTCGGCCCGGATGCCGGTGAGCCGCGAGAGGTCCAGCACGACGCCGCGGATTCCCCGGTCGGACACCAGGAGGTTCGTGCCTCCCCCCAGGACGAAGAGGGGAAGGGAGTGCTCGGCGCAGCGGCGCAGCACCTCGACGGCGTCGGCGGCACCAGCCGGCGTGATGAACAGGTCAGCGGTACCGCCGATTCTGAAGCTCGTGTGCGCCGCCATCGGCTCGTCGAAGGTGAGGGAGCCCGCGATCTTGAACATCCCGGACAATTCCCGTACTGTGACCACGCCCGCATAGTAGCGGGCGTGGCGTGTCGGGTCTATCGTCTCACCCTGTCGCCGGAGGAACACGGTCCGTGGATCTGATGATCTGGAACACGATGGGACGGGAGCTGCAGAGGTTCGTTCCGATCCGGCCGGGAGCGGTCGGAATGTACTGCTGCGGGCCCACCGTGTACGACTTTGCCCACATCGGCAACCTCCGCACCTACCTGTTCGAGGACATCCTGCGTCGCGCGCTGGAGTACTTCGGCTACGAGGTGCGCCACGTGATGAACGTCACGGACGTCGGCCACCTCACCGGGGACACTGACGAGGGGGAAGACAAGATGCTCAAGGGCGCCCGGGAGAAGGGGCGCAGCGTGTGGGAGATCGCGGAGTTCTACACCCGCGCCTTCTTCCGCGACTTCGAGCTCCTGCGATGCCGGGCGCCCAGCGTGGTCTGCCGCGCCACGGAGCACATCCAGGAGATGATCGACCTGATCTCCCGGATCGAGAAGAAGGGCTTCACCTACCTGGCGGGCGGCAACGTGTACTTCGACATCAGCCGGTTCCCGGGCTACGGGAAGCTCGCGCTGCTGGACCAGCAGGACCTGCGCGCGGGAGCCCGGATCGCGGTGGACGAGGGGAAGAAGAACCCGGCGGACTTCGTCCTGTGGTTCACGAAGTCGAAGTTCGAGCACCAGGCCATGATGTGGGACTCGCCGTGGGGTCGGGGATACCCGGGCTGGCACATCGAGTGCAGCGCTATGTCCATGAAGTATCTCGGGGAGCATTTCGACATCCACTGCGGCGGGGCCGACCATCCCCCCGTGCACCATACGAACGAGATCGCCCAGTCGGAGGCGGCCACCGGCGCTACGTGGGTGAACTACTGGCTGCACGGCGAGTGGCTGCTCATGGAAAAGGAGAAGATGGCGAAGTCCGCCGGCAACTTCACGACGCTCACCACGCTCACCGACCGGGGCTTCCACCCGCTGGACTACCGCTACTTCTGCCTGGGAGCGCACTACCGGACCCAGCTCGCCTTCAGCTGGGAGTCCCTGCAGTCGGCGCGGGCAAGCCGGGAGGGCCTGGAAGAGAAGATCCTCCAGCTCCGCGCCCAGGCCACCGGAGAGCCTGTGCAACCGACCGGCAAAGCGGCGGAGTACCTGCGGGACTTCGAGGTTCACGCGGCGGACGACCTGAACATGCCGCGGTGCCTTGCGGACCTCTGGACCATGCTGCGGGACTCATCCGTGGCCCCGGCAGACAAGCTCGCGGCGGCGTACCGGATGGACCGCATCTTCGGCCTCAACCTCGAAGGCGCGCAGGCGAAGGAAGTGGAGCTGGACGAGGAGACACGGGCTCTCGTGGATCAGCGGGAATCGGCGCGCAAGGCGCGGGACTTCAAGAAGGCGGACGAGATCCGCGCCCTGCTCCTTGCCAGGGGGATCGAAGTGCAGGACAGCCCCAAGGGTCCGAAGGTACGGTTTGCCGCTGGTCAAAGCAGGTAGACCGGTGTAACATCCCCATGGTGATCGTTGTTAGTAATGAGTAGCACCGAATATGCACACCCGCCGCCGTTCGATGTGGTGTATGAGCAGCTATTCCCTATCATCTACCGGGTCTCCCTGCGAGTGACGGGAGACCGGGAAGTAGCAGAGGATCTCTGCCATGACGCGTTCATCAAGCTCATGGAACGTTCGGACCTGCTCGCCGATGTCGAGCAGTGCAAGTACTGGCTCATTCGGGTGGTGAAGAACCTGTCGCTGAACTATGAGAAGCGGCGCGGACGAGAGCGGGCGGCCTACTCGAAGTACTCGCGGTTTTCCACGCCGGCGGCCGAGTCCGGCGAGACCAGGATGATGGACGAGCAGACGCGAACAGACGTGCAGCACGCCCTGAACTCTCTGCCTTACAACCTCCGAGTTCCCCTCGTGTTCCGCGAATATGGTGAGCTGTCCTACCGGGAAATCGGGACGATACTCGGGATCTCAGAAAGCAACGTGAAGGTCCGTATCTTCCGGGCGCGCGAGCGCCTGGGAAAAGTGCTCTCGGAAGGTGACGAGCATGTGTCCTAATCACGAGATTCTGTCGGCGTACTTCGATGGCGAGGTCCCGTCCCCGTGGGCCGGGCAGATCGCGGCGCACGCGGCCGGGTGTCCAGAGTGCTCCGCGTGGCTGCAGGGGTTGCAGGACACGCGCCGACGCCTCTCGGAGGACGAGGAGCCGTCCCTGCGGGCGCCCATGGAGCGCGTGAGGCGGCGGATCATCGCCCACATGCCCGCGGAGCGTACACGGGTTCCCGTGTGGCGGCGGCAGGTCTCCCTCCCGGCGCCCGTGGCCGTGCTGGCGGCCGTTCTCCTGCTCGTGTTCGGCATCAGCCTCGCCGTGCTGTCCACGCGCCAGAACATGGGCTTCATCCGCATCACCAAGGCGCCGGCCGGCGGCACCGAGTACCAGTTTGCCGTCCCCTACGACAAGGTGGAGGCGCTGCTGAAGTCCGTGGGCGGGAGTGACGCCGCCATCGAGTCCGTCATGACGATTCCGAAGAACGTGAAGCTCATGCCGGTCGGCGAGCCGCGGATGGGCAAGGCGAACGAGTTCCCGAGGCAGAGATGATGGTCAAGACACGCACCGGCGGGATCGTCTCCTTTCTCCTGGCGCTGGCCGTGGCCCAGGCCCAGGGACAGGCGCCCGCCCCCGACACGACGGATCCCAAGGACGCACTGCAGGAGCTCCTGTCCAAGGCGCTGACGGTGACCGTGTCCGCGCGGATCCTGCCCCCGGATGAGGCGCCGGACGCGGACGCGCAGGAGGAAAAGCCGGTCTGGAACGCGGAGAGCACGAAGCTCACCATCCCCGGCCGCTCCATCCGCGTCCGCCTGGACGGGGACAACGTGAGGATCAACCTGATCTGCACTCCCTACCTGCAGGACGACGGCGAGGTGCTCCTGCTCGCACAGGGGCAGGTGTGGTTCACCGAGCCGCAGGACAACCAGAACCGCTACGTGAGCACGTTCTACAGCATCCCCGTCTCGTATGGAGAGAAGGTGCTCTTCTTCCCGCTCGGCGTGTCCAACCCGGACGAGAACCAGAAGGAGCACTTCAACATCGAGCTGGAGATCAAGATCGTCCCCTACGAGAAGAAACAGCCGCAGCAGTAGGTTCACCCGTGGCATACCCTGACATCAACGAACGCGGCGCGGCGGCGGATGGCGCCGTGTCGGCTGACGGCGAGCCCGTCCCGGAGAAGATCCCGCCGCACCAGCGGCTGCTGCGCAGCCGGGGATTCATCCCCACGGTCGTGGTGCTGGTCCTCGTCGTCTTCGTCCTGCTGAGCCCGCGGATGGCGGGAAGCCCGCCGCGGATGGAATCCATCACGCCCACGCGCGGCAAGCCGGGGGACGTGATGATCATCTCGGGGCGGAACTTCGGGGCGACGCGGGAGACCTCGGAGGTCCGCATCTCCGGCATCTCCCCCACCTCCCAGGACTACACCGAGTGGACGGACACGCGCATCAGCGTGCGCATCCCGGACGAGGCGGCCTCCGGGATCGTGTACGTCATCACCAAGAGCGGCAGAAGCGGGGGCCTCCTGTTCATCAACCAGGCTGATATCCCCCAGCCGGCCCTTGGCGCCAGCCGGCCCGGTGATCCCTACATCGTGAACAAGGACAACCCCATCCAGCCGTCCGCCGCCCGCGTGGGGGACCTGATCACCATCTACGGGATGAACTTCGGCCTGGAGAAGGGCAGCTCGGAGGTGTACTTCACCTGGTCGGGACCGCAGAGCGCCTCCAGCGGCAGCCTCGACCTGTCCAACCTGCTGCCGGCCCGGGACTACAACCTGGACTACGTGTCGTGGTCGGACCGGGAGATCCAGCTTCGCGTGCCGGACGGGGCCGCGTCCGGCAACCTGCTGGTGAAGTCGGACAAGGGCACCAGCAACGCCGCCTATTTCGTCGTCAACCGGGGGGCCGGCAGCAAGAGCTACTCCTCGCCGCGCAAGTACTCCGTGCAGTACGGGCTTTCGGTCTCCGTCACCGCGGCCACCGCGGAGAACACGCTGTACCTGTGGATGCCGCGCATCCTCCCCACCGCGGAGCAGCGGTCCATCGAATCCGTCGGCCAGGACCCGGCCTCCCTGCTGGACACCTCGGAGGCCTCCCTGTATTCGTTCACGAACCTGCAGAAGGGCGGGAAGTACCATGTCTCCCTCTCGTGGATGTTCGACCGCTACGCGGTGAGCACGCAGGTGAACCCCTCCGATGTGCCGGCGTACGTGACCACCACGGACCTGTACACCCAGTTCACGGCCCCGGACCGCCTGGTCCCCTCCGGCAGCCCCGAGGTCCTGAAGGCAGTCGCGGCCGCCATCGGAGGGGAGAAGAACCCCTGGTTGAAGGCCCGTCGGGCCTATGACTGGGAACTGTCCCTCCTCACCTACTCCGCGTCGGCGGATGACACGGTGGCCGCGCTGCGCTCGAAGAAGGCGGATTCCTTCGTGTTCTCCTCCCTGTACTGCGCCCTGCTACGGGCGGCCGGCGTTCCCGCGCGGATGGTCGCCGGGTACCTCGTGGGGGATTCCGGGCAGCCAACGCGGCGCCACTTCTGGGACGAGTTCTACGTGGAGACACTGGGCTGGGTGCCGGTGGACCCGACGCTGGGAGACGAAAAGTCGCTGCTGCCCTCATCGTTCCCGTCGGACGGGGACCCCCGCGCCTACTATTTCGGGAACCTGGACAACCAGCACGTCACGTTCACCAAGGGGCTGGTCCCGGTGAACCAGATGAACCCCGCCGGGACGGTCCGGGAAGACCGCACGCTGCCGTACCTCCTGAGCCTGTACGCGGAATCCGAGGGAGGCCTGGCGTCCTACTCCACGAGCTTCGAAGACCTGTCGGTGACGGGAACGTACTAGCCACGGCGGCCTTCCGCCGCGCCGCTACTGGGAGGCGGCTGCCTTGCGCCGGGCGCGCTCGATCTTCTCCATCTTGCGGTAGTACTCGGACTGCTTCTGGATCTCCTCCACGTCCGAGGTGGCGATCTTGTTGTCCGCGAGCTGCATCTTCTTGTTCTCGAAGAGCTTGCGGATGAACGGGTTGCCCTTGTCGCTGGACAGGCCCACCGTGTTCAGCAGCTCCTTGGGGCCGAGCTGGAACGTGTGCTTGCCGCCGGCCACCACCGGGATGCGGTTCTTTTCCAGCTGCAGGAGAAGCGCGTCGTACAGCTTGCCCAGCGGATCCTGGATCAGCGTGTTGGCGAGCTGCTTGTAGATGAACCACAGCCGCTCGGCCAGCAGCGTCGTCAGGCGCGTGATCAGCTGCGGCTGGCTCTGCACCATGCGCTCGAAGTTCGTCTTGTTCACCGCCATGAGGCTGCAGTCCTCGTTGGCGATGGCGGAGGCGGAGCGAGGCTTGTTCTCCAGCAGCGCCATCTCCCCGAAGATGTCCCCCGTCTTCAGCATGGCGAGCAGCACCTCGTTGTCTTCCACGATCTTCGTGATCTTCACGACGCCCTTCTGGATGATGTACAGCTCGGTGCCGGGCTCGTTCTCGCTGAAGATCATCGTGTTCTTCGGGTACGTGCGCGTGAAGTCGTCCGTGGTCTTTTCCAGGTACACCGCCTTGGCGTAGGGGTGGATCTTGGCCATCCGCTCCTTTGCCTTGTCGGCGTTGGGATCCGTGGGGCAGTTCTGAAGGAAGCGGTAGTAGGCGTAGTAGGCCTGGTTGTACTGGCTCTGGCGGGCGTAGTACTCCGCCACCTTGAACAGGTGAGACGGGTCGGCGCCGGCGGTGTTCTTGAACGTCAGCCGGGTGAGCGCCTCATCCAGGTAGCGCATCTTGCGGGAGAAACTCTGGATGATCTTCATGGCCACCGGCGCGTTGCGCTCGATGAGCAGGCCGTACTGCTCGCGCGCCACGGAGATCAGGGAGACGTCGGTCAGGGCAAGGGCGGTCTCGATGTGGCTGTGGCCGGACATCGTGGAGATGACGCCGAAGAAGTCTCCCGGGGCCAGCGTGTTGCCCCCTTCCTCCTCCACGACCTCCACTTCCTTGCTGATGCGAACCTTGCCGCTTCGAAGGATGTAGAAGTAGTCAGCCTTCTGCTTGCCCTCCACGATGATGTACGAGTTCCTGTTGAAGTTGACAATCGACAGCTGAAGAGGGCTCGCCATTCGTGTTTTCCGTTGTGTCTTGGTACCAGTATAGAGATCGGTTTTCCGGTTGTCAATGTGAAGAACCCCCACCGGCGCCCCCCGGCCGCCTCCGGCGCTGTCCGGCGGGCTCTTCACGGCCTGGCTCGCGCTATGGTCGCCCGGCGCCGGCTCTGCTATAGTGCCCTCCACCATGCCTGACCGGGACGCTCACCTTCGGTGGAAAGAGCTTTCCAGGCGCTCGCTCGCTGCCAGCGGCCTGTTCGATCTCGTGGAGGCGCAACGCGTCTCGTCGAATGGCCGGCGCGGCGACTTCTGGATCCTCGAGGCCCGTGACTGGGTGAACGTCGTGCCGGTGATCCGGGACCCGGATGGGACCCGCCGGTTCCTCATGGTCCGCCAGTACCGCCACGGGGCGGACCTCATCACCACGGAGTTTCCCGCGGGGCTCATCGAGCGCGGGGAGGACCCGTCCGCGGCGGCGGCGCGGGAGCTGGAGGAGGAGACCGGGCACCGCGCGGGCCGGCTCTCCCTGATCGGGGAGCTCCGTCCCAACCCCGCCTTCATGACGAACCGCTGTTTTACGTTCCTCGCGGAGGACCTCGTCCGCGCCAGCGCCCTGTCTCTCGACGAGCTGGAGGTCCTGGAACCGCTCACGCTCACCGCGGACGAGGTGGACCGGCAGATGGGCCGCGGGGAGCTCGTGAACGCCATGACGGTGGCGGCGCTGTTCGCCTACCACCGGCACCTCGCGGCGGATCGATGATCCGACGCCTGAGCCGGCCCCTGCGGATCACAATCGAGGTGGTCCTCATCGGCGGGCTCATCGCGTTGTTCATCCTCATCCTGGACCCCGAGCGGCTGCGGGAGGAGTTCCTGCGCCTCACCGTGGCCTCCGTGCTCGGCCTCCTGGGCCTGCAGGTGGCGCTGCACACCGTGGGCATGCTCCAGTGGTGGGTCCTGCTGCGGGAAGCCGGGATCCACGCCAGCCCCTGGCGCGTCTTCCGCGCGCGCCTGTCCGGGTGCGCCATCACCTCCCTCACGCCTTCGGCGTACTTCGGGGGAGAGCCGGTCCGCGCCGCGCTCCTGAAGGATTCCGCCACCCCCTACCGCCGCGTGTTCGCCACCGTTGCCGTCGACAAGTACATCGAGCTGGCCACGAAGCTTCCGGCCGCCGCCGTGGGGCTGGGGTTCCTGATCTTCCGCGTGCATCCGAGCCTGGCGCTGGTCGTGGTCTCTTCCCTTTTTGTGGCGGGCTTCCTCGTGGTGTTCCTGTTGCTCATGGTGAAGCTGTTCCAGGGCGGAGACTTCATCGTTGCCCTCACGCGGCGGGTCGTGCGGCCTCTGGCCCGCCTGCGCCCGCGGGCCGCCGCGAAGGCCGTCCACGTGGTGCGGGACTTCAAGGGAAGCGTGGCGGCGCTCATCACCACGCGCCGCGTGTTCTATCTCGCCCTGGGGCTCGGGCTCACGCTGAGCGCGGTGGAACTGGCCCAGTACGCCTACGCGCTCGCGGTGCTGGGCGTGCCCAGCATCCCGAACGCCGCCATCATCTTCTTCGGCCACATGTTCCTGGGGATCTTCAGCTTCATCCCGGGAAACGTCGGCTCCATGGAAGGCGTGTTCCTGTTCACCTTCACGCTGCTGGGTCTCGGCTCCAACCGCAGCCTCATCTTCTCCCTGCTGATACGGGTCGGGCAGATGGTGATGGTGGCGCTGGGGCTCCTGAACATCGTGGTATCGAGGCTGACCAACCGTGCGCGGAAGGAAGGGGCAGAAGGCGCCGACCGGATTCGAACCGGTGCATAAAGGTTTTGCAGACCTCTCCCTTACCTCTTGGGTACGGCGCCGTGGAACGTCGGGCAAAACAGTAGCGGAAAACCGGAGCGCTGTACAGCCCCGCGCCCCGGCGCCGCTATGCCTCGGCGTGCGCGGCAACCGTGCGAGGGCGTCGGCGCGGCTGCAGGCGGGCCGTCCAGGAGCCCAACCGCAGGATGCGGAACACCACCATGGCGATGAGCGCCTGCGCCGTGCCCAGCAGGAGCGGGATGGCCAGCGTGCCGCGGCGGACCGGGCGTGTGCGCTCCGCGGCGCGCGCATATATGCGGTCCGCCTGCTCCATGATGCGCGCCCAGTCGAAGGGCCGCACGCGTTCCTGGGCGCTGCGGCACATCCGGCGGTAGGACTCCGGGTCCGCCTCACACAGCTCCCGCACCGCCCGCGCGAACTCGGGCGGCGTGGCGGCGCGGTCCAGCCTCCGCCCCACGCGGGAATCCACCAGCTCGTCGATCGTCTCGTTGGAAAGCCCGAGCACCGGTGTTCCCGACGCCAGCGCCTCCAGCACGGCCAGGCTCTGCACCTCCATCAGGGAGGCGGACACCCACAGGTGGGTGTCGGCGAGCTGGGCCGGGATGCGGGAATGCTCCAGCCGACCGGTGAACCGCACTCGGCCTCGGAGCGACGGGCCGATGGCCGCGTCGATCTCCCGCCGGTAACGGTGATCCACGTCGTGACCCACGAGGCGCAACTGGTACCCCGGCGGCAGGTAGGCCATCATCGTCACGAGGAACTTCTGGTTCTTCCGCGGGCCGAAGTCACCGACGAACGTCAGGACGCGGTCCGGACCCGAGAGGTCCGCCGGCGGGGTGCCGTTGTACCGGGCGAGCGCCCGTCCGTTGGGGATCACGTGAAGGGGGCCCCGGTAGCCGATGCCGCGGATGTCGTCCGCCGCGGCCTTGTTCAGCGCTACCACTCCGGTGCAGTGCCGGCAGAAGGCGGCGAGATACGTGCGAGCCAGGAGGTGCAGGAACGGGCTCTGCAGCACGCCGCGCAGGTAGCGCACGAGCCCCCAGTCCACTATGTGGGAGGGGAGCTCGTGCCCGGTGTAGAAGAACGGAACGCCGCGCACCCACGCCCACGCCTGGACAATGGCGCCGAGGAACCACGGCGTGTGCGAATGCACGATGTCTGGGGAAAGCTCCTGGAGGAACCGGAGGATGCCGGCTACCTCCGCGCCCCGGAGGGCGGGGAGCGTGTAGTCCATGCTGCGCACGTGGTAGACCCGGAGACGGGCTCCCTGCGGAAGGGACGTCGGCTGGTGGCCGGGGTACATCAGGACCACGTCGTGTCTCTTCGCGAGCTCGACGGCGAACTCGAACGCGGCCCTGCCCTCTCCTCCCCCGAAGTCCTGCTCGTGGGAGGACACCACCAGGATCTTCATGATTCACAGAATATGATGTCCGCTCTCCGTAGAGTCAACGCGACCGTCGAACGCCGACCTCCCCCGGGAGGGATTTGACAAAAGGCGTGACGCTCCCCATACTCTGCCATCGACGTCGGGGGGGGTTGATGGAGAAAGTCCGTAAGCACGAAGGGCTTGTGTGCATTTGCGCGGAATGCAACAAGATCATCGGCGTGGTGCGGGAGGGAGACAGTCCGCGCGTCAGCCACGGGATCTGCCCGGAGTGCGCCAATCGTCTCTATGGAGATCTCTTCCGGGGCAAGCGTCCGCGGGAGTCGGAAGGCTCTACGCCGCCGGCGCCACCACCTTCCGAGGCAGCAGCGGACTGATCCGGGTCACGACTTCGTAGTTGATTGTTCCCGTCCATTCCGCCATCATCTCCGCGCTGATCCGTTCGTCCCCGGAAGAGCCGAGCAGCACTACCTCCTCTTCCAGCTTCACGGCCGGCACGTCCGTGAGATCCACCATACAGAGGTTCATGCAGATGCGGCCCAGGATGGGTGCCCGGCGGCCCCGCACCAGCACGTGGCCGCGGTTGCCCATGGCCCTGTCGTAGCCGTCCGCGTACCCCACCGGCAGCACCCCCAGCGTGGTCTGGCGCGTCGTGCGGTACGAGCACCCGTAGCCGACGTAGGTTCCCTCCGGGATGCTCTTCACCTGGACGATCCGCGTCTTCCAGGACAGCACCGGGCGGAACGCGGGCACCGGGCCCCGCTTCTCCCGGGAGGCAAGCAGCGTCTCCCGGGACGGCCACAGCCCGTACAGCCCGATGCCGGATCGCAGCATCGTGTAGTGGGTGGTGGAGAACAGGAGCGCCGCCGCGGTGCAGGCCGTGTGCACGAACGGCGGCCTGCCCACCGTGCGGTCCACGGTCTGCAGCGCCTCATCGAAGCGGCGGATCTGCAGCGCGGCGTAGTCGTGGTTCAGCGTGTCCTCAATGTTCGCGTAGTGCGTGGAGATTCCCTGCAGGAGGACGCCGCGGCTGCCGGCCACACGGCGCAGGAACTCCTCCAGCTGGTCCGGCAGCACCCCCTGGCGGGAGGTACCCGTGTCCACCTTCACGTGCACACGCGCCGGTCGAGCAAGGGAAAGCGAGGCGAGCGCGTCAATCGTCTCCCGGTTGTAGACGGTCAGCTGCAGGTCGGCCTCCACGGCGGCCGGCAGCTCCGCCAGCGGAACATGACCCAGCAGGAGAATCGGCCGTGACACCCCGAGCTGCCGAAGCTGGAGGCCTTCCTCCAGGGAGTTCACGCCGAACCACTCCGCGGACGGGAGCAGGGAGGACATCTCGGCGGCGCCATGGCCGTACGCGTTGCTCTTGATCACGGCACAGGCGACCACGCCCGGGGCCGCGCCGGCGCGAATCTGGCGCAGGTTGTGCTCCGGCGCCGCGCGGTCCAGCTCCACCCAGACGAGGCTGCTCATTGATCCCCCCCTTTCCCGCAGGATAGTATGGCCCGGCAGCGGGAGTCAAACCATCGTGATCGACGCGCAGCGGTTCTACGACGGGCTGGGTGAGGACTATGACCTCATGGTGTCGTGGGCGGACCGCCTGGCCCGGGAGGAGCCGTTCTTCCTGCGGCTGTTCGGCGAGGCGGGCGTGACGCGCGTGCTGGACGCGGCCTGCGCCACCGGGAGGCATGCCATCGCGTTCGCCCTGTCCGGACGGGAGGCGGCCGGTGCCGATCTGAGCCCCGTCATGGTGGAAGCCGCGCGGGAGAACGCGCGCGCGGCCGGGGTGAGCGCCCGCTTCGAAAC
>DASRZR010000264.1:0-13746 GCA_035686185.1 Spirochaetia bacterium
GCTCCCGCAGGCGCGCGAGGGAGATCTGCGCCACCAGCGTGAGCGCCGTGACGAGAAACGGGACGGCGGTGATCCCTCCGACCAGGATGACGAACTGCGTGCGCAGCTTCATGCGTGCAGCGCCTCGGCGTTGAACCGGTACCCCATCCCGTGCACCGTCTCGATGAACTGGGGAGCGGCAGGGTCCGCCTCTATCTTGCGTCGAAGCCGCTGCACGTAGACGGCCACGGCCGTGATGTCTCCGAACTGGTTGCGCCAGACGTCGGCGTAGATCGCATCCGGGGACAGCGCCTTGCCCGCGTGGGTGGCAAGGTAGGCGAGCACCTCGAACTCCTTGGAGGACAGCGGGATCTTCTCCCCGCCCTTCTTCAGCAGGTAGCCGTCGATGTCCAGGAGGAAGTCCCCGAAGCGGATGCTGTTCGGGCTGGCCTTCAGGTCCGTGGTGCGGCGGAGCATGGCCCGCACGCGAGCCACCAGGACCTTGGGGGAGAACGGCTTGGTGACGAACTCGTCCGCCCCGATGCCCAGTCCCAGGATCATGTCCTCGTCCGCGTCCCGGGCGGACACGATGATGACCGGCACGGAGCTGGTATGCCGGATCCGCTGCAGGAACTCGAAGCCGTCCATGCCCGGGAGGTTGATGTCCAGGACCACGAGGTCGAAACGCTGCCGCTCGAACTCCTGCAGCGCGTCTTCCGCGGAATCACTGATCGTCGCCTCCACCCCTTCCTTCTGGAGGTAGAGGCGGATGAGATCCGCCATCTCCCGTACGTCTTCTATTATCAGGATCCGCGCCTGCACGTTCTCTCCTGGGCGTTCCCCGGGACCATCAACGCGGCACCGAGCCGGCGCCGTCCCGGCCCCGATGGTCATCTCCCGGTCACAAGGGTAGTCATGGGGCGGCCCCCGCGCCATAGACGATGTGTGAAGATTCCATAACCTTTTGTTAGGGGCGCGCCAGGCCCGCCGCCGCCCCCCGCCCGGCGGCGCGCAGGTAGTGAAGGTGCGGGACCAGGACGTGGTTCGGGTTGGCGGCCCCGTCATAGAAGATGTCGATGATCGGGACCCCGAAGTCCGCCTGGACCTTGCGGAACAGAGAGGCGCTCACCACCCCGGGGCAGCAGAGCATCGGGTTGACGTGAACCACTGCCTGCACCTTCCCCTGGGCGCAGTACCAGAGCGCCCGGCCGACGTTGAGGGACGTTTCTCCGGGGATGTCGGCGGAAAGCCCGTACCTCTCCAGCAGCGCGGCGCACTCGGCGACGTCCGGTTCCGCCTCGTCCCCGATCAGGTCTTCCGCCAGCTTCTCGAACCGGCCTTCGATGGTGCGCAGGAGGCGGCCCGAGCGCGGGTCCTCCCCGTAGCGCCGCGCGCCGAGGTCCAGCAGGTGCGCCGCGTACTCGCTCAGGGAGGAGACGAGGAGCTCTCCGCCGAGTGCTTCCACGAGCGCGTGGACCTTCTCGTTGACCGCGGCGTTGTACCGGACGTAGAGGTCCCCCATCAGGGCCACCCGGGGCTTGCGGCCGGCCGACTCGTCCCGTGGGACGGCGCGGAAGAGCTCCGCGGCTTCCCGTACCGGGGTGCGAAGCTCGGCGCCGTCCCGTATCGCGCCCCGCACAAGCTCCTCGGAGCGGGCCGCGGCCCGGTCCGTGGCGCCCGGCTCCTGCTCGTAGGGACGCACGCGGGCCGCCAGCTTGTACAGCACGCCGGCCGCCACGTAGCACTCCATGATGTGCGCCGCCAGGACCGGGGAAAGGCCGTCGGCGAGCGCCATCACGCTGATGCGCCCGATCTTCACGCCCGGTATTCCCTCGGCCCGGAAGGCCATGTCCGCCAGGACGGGGAACTGCGGGAAGTTGCAGGCAAACGGGGCGGTGGGCAGAAACAGGAACGTGCGGGAGGGATCCAGCCGCTCCCGGCGCAGCGTCTCGATGGCGGCCCCCACGATGGACACCAGGGGCGTGCACTCGCCCCCGCTGGCGTGCCGGAAACCCGTGCTGAGCGCCGACGCGCTGGACTCCAGGAGATGCACCGGGTGGCCGGCCCGGACAAACACGTCTCCCCAGAACCGACTGATCAAGGTATCGATTGCCGGCACGAGCACCGTGTCTCCCTCGGCAAGGCTGTCCGCGCGCGCCGCGGTCGCCGGGTCGGACCGCAGCACCGGGGATCGGACGGGCGTCGGGAGGGCGCGGGCAATCTCGCGCGAGCGGTGAGCGCGAAACGACTGCAGGGCCGCCTGGATCCGCGTCAGGTACCCGACGTCGGAAGCGTGCGCGTCGAGCTGGAGGAACAGGAACGGCTTGCCGTAGTGCGTCACAATGTCCTTGACGTAGCTCATGAGAAAGGAATCCGGGCTGCAGCGGAAACAGGTGAGAAAGACGGGGTAGAGGTTTTCGGTGCGGGCGGCAAACTCCGCCGCGCGGATGATGAGCTTCCCGTAGTGCCAGTGCATCCGCTCCTCGTACTGGCGGGCGTAGGCCGTGGAGGTCCCCTCCAGCGGAAGCTCTTCCTGCCACAGCACCGAGGCGCCCTGCTGTTCGAGCGTCAGCGGCAGGCCGGCGTTCATCACCGGGTCGAACACCACGTAAGGCCGGCCGAGCAGCACGACGCGCAGCGCGCCGGCCTCCTCGGGGAGCGCCCGGGCGAGCGCGGCGCGGCAGGAGCGGAACAGGGCCAGGGACTCGCTCCAGGCCCGGCGAACCTCCTCCACTGTCAGGCCGGGCACGCGCGCGGACAGGGCGCCGTGGAGGATGTCGGCAGCCTGTTCGTCCGTCTTCTCCCGCAGCGGCAGGAGCGGTGAGACGAGGCGACCAGAGACATCGAAGGCCGTGAGCTTCGCTACGATGGACGGCAGGTACTGGGAGTAGTAGCAGAACGCGCTGTCCTCCTGGCGGCGCCGCAGGCCGCCGGTGTCCGGTTGCGGGCCTTCCCGTTCCGCGGTCACCGCGGGACTGAAGATCCAGTCCACCCCGCGATCAAGGAGCTGGCGCACGTACCCATGGGCAAGGATCATCGGGGCGCAGAAGTCCGAGTTCACGGATGCGGCGCCCTGCTCCAGGGCATCGTTCTCCGGCGCCGATGACACCACGGAAAAGCCGAGCCGGCGGAGGAAGTTCCGCCACAGCGGCTCGTAGGATGCGGCGTACAGTCCCCTCGGGATGCCGACGGTCACGCGGGATCGGCCGGCCGCCGACGGTGCGGCGGAACGCCGCGCGCCGTCCATCGGTGTCATGGCCGCCGCGTATCGGTCCTCCAGGCGGGACACGCCGGAGGCATCTTGCCCCGGCGCCCTGCGGTCCGCGTATTCCCGGCCGCACTTCATGCCCCAGCCCGTTCGCTCACCGTGGCGGTCCACCACGGTGAGGGCGCAGTGGTTGGCGCACCGACGGCACTCCTCGATCTCCCGGGTGAGCGGCTCAGTCTCCCACAGGAAGCGGGAGCCGTGCACGCCCTCGTCCCGGCAGAACAGCGCCGCGCCCAGCGCCCCGGTGAGGTGGCAGAGGGAGGCAACGTGAACCGTGATTCCCAGCCGCTGCTCGAAGGCAGACACCAGCGCCCGGTTCCTGGCCGTGGCGCCCTGGAAGACGACCGTCGATCCCAGGGCGCTGCGGCCGACCACCTTGGACAGGTAGTTGTCACGCACGGAATGAAGCACCGCCGCGGCGAGCGCCGGACGGGACCACCCTTCCCCGAGCAGCGCGGCGAGATCGCGCTCCATGTAGACGGTGCAGCGGTCGCTCGTGAACGGGGCCGGCTCGGACATCGCCATCTCGGCGAACTCCTCCAGGCTTACCCCGAGCCGGTGTGCCTGCTCCTCGATGAAGCTGCCCGTGCCCGCGGCGCACACGTAGTTCATCGTGGAGTAGTACACCTCGCCGTCCCGGAGCCGGGTGAACTTCGAATCCTGCCCGCCGATCTCCAGGATGGTGTCCACCCCCGGGTGCAGCGCCACGGCGGCCCGCGCGTGCGCCGTGATCTCGTTGATCTCCCGGTCCGCGCGGAACACCTGGCGTATCATCGTGCGCCCGGATCCCGTGGTGGCAACGCCCAGGAGATGCCGGTCGGCTGTCGATGAGCCCGCGTGCTCGTCGATGAGACGGAGCAGGGCCTGCACAGCCCCCAGGGGGTCGCCCGCGGTGCGGCCATACCAGCCGCCGACGAAACCCCCGGCCGCGTCCGTCAGGACCGCCTTCGTGCTGGTGGACCCGATGTCGATGCCCAGGTACCGGCCTCCGGGCGCCGGGGCTTCCCGGGGGAACAGGCACTCCACCTCGCCGCGCAACTCCCGGCGCATACCGTCCCCCGACGGGAAATCGCCGAGCGCCCGGGAGAGGACCGGTCGAACGGCCCGCGCCTGGCGGCTCACCGAGCATCGGCGCGAGACGGCGTCCGGCGCGCGGTCTGTGCCCAGCAGGGCGGCGCCGATGGCGCCGGCCAGGTGACAGTCGGTCGGCACGATGACGGGAACGCCAAGGATGCCCTCGATCGAGGCCGCGATAGTTGCGTTGCGGGCCATGCCGCCGAGAAGGCCCACCGGCGGCGTCAGGGTCCTCCCCTTGCGCAGCACGTCCAGCATGCTGCGGGCCATCCCCTCGCAGAGTCCCGCGGCCACCGCGTCCAGGGAGTGTCCCTCCTGCATGGCGTGGGTGATGTCGGTCTTCGCGAACACCGCGCAGCGCGAGGCGATCCGGGGGGCAGGCCCCGTGTGGTGTCCGGCCCGGCGCGCCAGCTCCCTGACGTCGAGGCCAAGACGCTCGGCCTGCTGCTCCAGGAAGCTGCCGGTGCCGGAGGCACACGGGGGGTTGCTGGTGTGCTCGACGTAGCGGCCGTCCGGGTCCAGCAGGACGAGGGAGAAGCTCTGCCCGCCCATCGCGATGAGCGATCGGCAGCCGGGCAGGAGCCGGCGCGCGCCCTCGATGGTGGCAAGGGTGGCGTCAATGGCGTTCGACGCGGCCCCGGCAAGACTGGAGCTGACCCCGGCGGTGTCGAACCGGCCGAACTGCGGACGGGACAGCAGGTCCGCTACCGCGGCCTCGATACGGCCCGCGTGCTCCACGGTGGCACGCTCCTGGACGCTCTCCTCTTCCAGGACCACCGCGTGCAGGGACAGGGAGCCGATGTCGAGGCCGAGGCGTCTCACCTGCCCGCCAGCCTCTTCAGCGCCGCGGCCCGTGGGTGCTCCAGGGCCGGCCGCTCGTCCGAGGGGTCCCGCGCGCTTCCCACCTCCGCGTACGCCGCGATGCGTTCCGCCAGGGGCCGCCCGGCAAGGGGGTTGTCCGGGTGGAACAGGCCCAGGCGGGGCTCCTCATCGGAAAGCCGCTCGTGGGCGATCAGGGCCCACGTGGCCGAGATGAGGTGAGAGAACTCGGGCTGCTGCAGCTCGGGACAGTTGAACGACTGCCGCGGGCTGTTGATGTCCACGCCGCTTATTTCCATGAAACCGCGCTCGGCGCACAGTCGCTGCAGGCGCAGGAGCTGCTCCCGCGTGTTGCGCGGCGGCATGTAGGCTATCGCGCGGAACCCGAGGCGACGGACCTCGTCCATCAGCTCCTCGAGGTAGCTGTCCTCGAAGCGCTCGGCCTTCTTGTCACCGGTGGGGGAATCCGTCACGTCCCCAAGGTACGGGTAGGTGGGGATGCCGCCGACTTCCTCGGCAAGGCCTATGACCCGCTCGGCGGGAACGCATTCG
Organism: Spirochaetia bacterium; assembly: GCA_035686185.1. Taxonomy (GTDB): domain Bacteria; phylum Spirochaetota; class Spirochaetia; order SZUA-6; family Fen-1364; genus Fen-1364. The sequence goes on from DASRZR010000264.1 coordinate 5,693, forward strand.
TCCGGCCCCGGCTGGATGTAGACCTTTTCCAGGAAGGAGCTCTTCAGAAGCCCCAGCAGGTCGAACACGAGCATGGTATTGGACGGGTCCCGCAGGTAGCCGGCCACGCGCGCGGGTGGCCGGATGCCGATCTCCTGCTCCAGGAACCTCAGCAGCGGCTCTCCCGTCCCGGCTTTCTCCACGATCACGGTTGCCACGGCATGGAGCAGGTGCCGCTCGGTGATCGTGCCTCCCTCGGCGGCACGGGACCGTGCCCGCACGTCCCGGTCCCAGTCCAGGGGCCTCAGGCCGTAGCGGGGAAGGAGGGAGCCCAGCGCTTCCGCCATCCGGCGGCCGCGCGCCTCCCGGGCTGCCTGCAAGGGACGCAGGAACTCGCGCACCCGTGCCACCCCACGGGCCGGGACGCCATGGATGCTCATGTACAGGATCCCCAGGGAATCCGGGTTGTTCATCCGTCGGCGTTCCAGCGACGTGCCGGCCGCGCTGACGCGGATCTCCACGCCCTGCGTGGTTGCCACGCCGAGAATCTTCCCCGCCTCCCGGATCTCCGCGGCGCCCGCCATCGAGTCGTGGTCCATGATGCCCACGGCAACCAGGCCGGCCTCCCGCGCGTGCAGGGCGGCAGACGCCGGGGAATAGGGGCTGAAAGAATAGAAGGTATGGACGTGGCAGTTCACCTCGGGAATGCCGGTCGAAGGGGGGCGGCGCTTCCCGTGCTGGTGGGCGAACGCACGAAGGGCCTGCAGGCGATCGTCCGCCCGCTCCGCGTTGAGACCAGGAAGATCAAGCATAGAATTGCACTATAGCATGCCGGCCGCGCGGGGACCATCCGCGCGGGTTTGACAGCGGCGCGGGGGGCGCCTACACTGGACTATCGAGGGGCGAAGAGATGGCCGAATCAGGCTCCAAGCGGTACAACCGGGACGCCTTCATCTACATCGAATCGGACGAGGACTCGGCGGAGGTCTTCATCGTGGAATCCGGCGAGGTGGTCCTGCAGGGCACTCCCGGCATGCCGATGTTCCGCCAGAGCCTCGGCCCGGGGGACATCTTCGGGTTCACCTCGTGCCTCTGCCGGCGTCCCCGGATGGAGACGGCGGTGGCGCGCACGGACTGCACCTGCGTGGTCCTCAGCCGCGACAAGTTCCTGGAGCGCGTGCAGTCCAACCCGGACCTCGCCAGCCGGATCATCTCGTATTTCGCCCAGGAGCTGCGCGCCTACGACAACCTCATGACCACTCCCTCCGCGGAAACGGCGGCGGAAGATGACGAGGTGCACCTGTTCGAGCTGGCCACGCACCTTGCCAAGAGGGGACGCCTGGCGCATGCCGTGCACGCGTTCACGGTCTACGCGGATCGCTTCCCGTCGGGCCCCCACGCCGCCGCCGCGACGGCCGAGCGCGCGCACCTGAAGGCGAGGCTCGGGGAGACCAAGCCGCCGGCGGCGCGCGGCGTATTCAAGGTGTTCGCGGACGGCCAGATGATCTTCTGCGAGTTCGAGCCCGGCAACGAGCTGTACGTCATCAAGTCCGGCAAGGTGGAGATCCTCAAGATCGCGCCGCCGGAGGAGATCCTCCTGTCCATCCTGCGCGACGGGGACATATTTGGAGAGCTTTCCATAGTATCCGCAACGGCGCGCAACGCCACAGCCATCGCTTCCGGGGAAACGATCCTGATGCCCGTGTCCCGCGCGTCCCTGCCGTCCCTGTTCCAGAAGTCCCCCGCCGTGGTGGCCCGTATCCTGGCGGCCCTCAGCCAGCGGCTGTGGTTCACGTTCATCCGCCTGCGCGCCAAGGCCTATGAGAACCCGCTCACGCGGACCTACGTCCTGATGGAAAACAAGCTCCTGGAGGAGCGGATCTCCCTCAAAGGCACCAAGCCGGTGACGCTCTCCCTGGGGATCGGGGAGATCCTGAGCATGTCCGGCGTCCCGGCAGACCAGATGGACGCGGTGAAGAACCAGCTCGCCTCGGATCCGAACCTGAGCTTCCAGTTCCGGCAGGTCACCATAGAAAACCCCACCGTGCTGGAGTCCCGCGCGCACTACCTTCGCACCCGGGACCATCTCGGCAGCGCGGAGGCCAAACCCGGGACCGCCGCGCGGGCGCCGGCCTCGGCCGGCAAGACTCCCGCGCCGGCGGCCAAGGCTCCCGCGGCCTCCCGGCCCGCGGCGGGCAAGGCGACGCCCGCGAAGGCCGCCCCGGGCAAGGCCGCGGCAGCAGCCCCGACGGCGCGCCGGCCGGCGCCGCGCATCGGGCTGGACCACAACGAGCTGCGCGTCCCTCCGGAGAAGATGCCGGAGGACTGAGCGCCGCCCCAAGGCGACGCGGCCCCCCGCACCCGGAGACTCGGCTTGACGTTGGACACCCGGGTGGATAGAGATTAAGCCCATGAGGAAGCCTGACGCCACGGCCGCCACGCCGCGCCGCGGCATTCCAGCCGCCCCGACGGACCAGGAACGGCTGCTGCTGGAGGCGTGCGCGCTTCCTCCCGAGGAATGCCTTTCCCACCTGGGCAGCCGTGAGCGCGGTCTCACCGAAGAGGAAGCAGAGGACAAGCGCCGCCAGTTTGGAAGGAACGAGGTTTCCACCAAGCAGGGCGGCTTCCTCCTGCGCACGTACCACCGGCTGGCCAATCCGCTCGTCATCCAGCTGCTCATCATCGCCGGCGTGTCTCTCGCGATGGGCGACGTGCGCTCCTTCCTGGTGGTAGGCGGCATGCTGATCCTGAGCGTGGGCCTTGCCTCGCTGCAGGAGGAGCGCTCGGGCCACGCCGTGGAGAAGCTCCAGGCCATGGTGCGCACCACCGTCAACGTGATACGGGACGGGAAAGAGGCGGAGATCCCGCTGGCGGAAATCGTGCCGGGGGACGTCGTGGTCCTGGACGCCGGCTCCCTCGTGCCGGCCGACGTCCGCCTGTTCGCAACCAAGGACTTCTTCGTGAGCCAGAGCGCGCTCACCGGGGAGTCCATGCCGGTGGAGAAGAGCGCCGGGGCGGCACCGGCCGGCGTGAAGGCGGCCCTGGAGCTCCCCAACGCCTGCTTCCAGGGCAGCAACGTGCTCTCCGGGACCGCCCGGGGAGTCGTGATCAACACCGGGGCGCGCACCTTCTTCGGCGCCATCACCAAGAAGCTGGCGGGCCAGCGGACGCAGACAAGCTTCGACAAGGGAATCGCCGGGTTCACCTGGCTCATGATCCGGTTCATGGTGGTGATGGTGGCCGTGGTGTTCCTCATCATCGGCCTCACGAAGCACAACTGGATGGACGCCCTGCTTTTCGGCCTCTCCGTGGCCGTGGGCCTGACCCCCGAGATGCTTCCCATGATCGTCACGGTGAACCTCGCCAAGGGCGCCCTTTCCATGTCCCGCAAGAAGGTCATCGTCAAGAAGCTCGCGTCGATTCAGAACTTCGGCGCCATCGACGTGCTGTGCACGGACAAGACGGGCACGCTCACGCAGGACCGCGTCGTGCTGGAGAAGTACGTGGACATCTCCGGCAAGCAGAGCGACGAGGTCCTGCGCTACGCGTACATGAACAGTTTCTACCAGACGGGCCTGCGGAACCTCCTGGACCGCTCCGTGCTGGCGCACACGGAGTTCGAGGTGGAGCGCCGCTGCCGCAAGGTGGACGAGATCCCGTTCGACTTCACGCGCAAGCGCATGTCCGTGGTGGTGGAGTACGAGGGAGACCACGTGCTCATCTGCAAGGGCGCGGTGGAGGACGTGTTCAAGGTCTGCTCCAACTACCAGGTGGAGGACGACGTCCTCCCCCTCATCGACGTGATCAAGCAGGACGTCCTGGAGGACTACGCGGCGCTCTCCGCGGATGGCTACCGGGTGCTCGCCATCGGCTACCGCGAGTTCAGCCGGGAGAAGACCACGTTCTCCGCCGCGGACGAGTGCGACATCATCCTGCTGGGCTACATCGCCTTCTTCGACCCGCCCAAGGAGACCACCGCCCAGTCGCTGAAAGCCCTGAAGGACGCCGGGGTGGCGGTGAAGATCCTCACCGGGGACAACGACCTGGTGACGCGCAAGGTCTGCCGGGACGTGGGCATCGACGTGGAGCACCTGGTGACCGGCCCCGAGCTGGCGGGCCTCGCCCCCGCGGAGCTGGCCGAGACGGCGGAGAAGGCCACCGTGCTGGCGCGCCTTTCCCCGACGCAGAAGGAGCAGGTGATCCAGGCCCTCCAGGGCAACGGCCACGTGGTCGGGTTCATGGGGGACGGCATCAACGACGCCCCGGCGCTGAAGAAGGCGGACGTGGGGATCTCCGTGGACACCGCCGTTGACGTGGCCAAGGAGGCGGCGGACATCGTCCCGCTGGAGAAGAGCCTGCTCGTCCTGGATGACGGCATCATCGAGGGCCGCAAGATCTTCGCGAACATCATCAAGTACATCCGCATGGGCGCGAGCTCCAACTTCGGCAACATGTTCAGCGTGGTGGGCGGCAGCTACTTCCTCCCGTTCCTGCCGATGCTCCCCATCCAGGTCCTGCTGAACAACATGCTGTACGACATCTCCCAGATCGGGATCCCGTCGGACAAGGTGGACCCGGAGTTCAGCACGAAGCCGCGCAAGTGGAACATCGGGAACATCCGCCGTTTCATGATGTTCATCGGGCCGATGAGCTCGATCTTCGACTATGCCACCTACCTGCTGATGCTGTTCTTCTTCGGGTGCATCGCGTTCACCTCCGCGGCCACCAGCCCCGCCATGAAGGACTACTACGAGGCGCTGTTCCACACCGGCTGGTTCGTGGAATCCATTCTCACCCAGACGCTCATCGTGCACGTCATCCGCACGCGCAAGATCCCGTTCATCCAGAGCCGGGCGAGCGCGGTCATGTACTTCTTCACGTTCCTCGTCATGGGCATCGGCGTGGCCCTGCCGTACATGCCGTTCGCCGGCTACTTCGGGTTCGTGCCGCTGCCGGCCCTGTACTGGGCGTGGATCGGCGCGTTCCTCGTGATCTACTGCGGCCTCACCCACGTGGTGAAGAGCTGGTTCTTCAAACGGTTCGGAGTGGACTGATGCCGGCAGGTGACGGCCGCCGGCGGAGGGGAGGGCGCGCATGAAGAGCCTGCTGGATGCGCTGCAGGAAGGGCGCCTCATCGAGCTTCCCGAGTCGGACAAGGCCAAGAGCCTGCAGATCCTCGGGACGCTCATCGAGGCCATCCCGGATTTCCGCACCGGGCTGGACTTCAACAGCGCGGTGATGAACCGGGAGGCCGCGGCCAACACCGGGATCGGCCTGGGATGGGCCTGCCCCCACGGACGGGTCTCAGGCGAGGGAGACCTCCTGTGCGCCATCGGCTGGAGCCCTACGGGCATCGACTACGGCGGGCCGGACGGAAAGCCGGTGCGCATCGTCGTGATGCACTACATCCCGGATTCCCAGAAGAACGTGTACCTGAGGGAGATCTCCGGCCTGGCCAAGGCCATCAAGGCCAACCCCGCCCTCGGGGAGGTCTCCAGCGCCGGCGCGCTCGCGGAAGTGCGCCACCGGCTCATCGACCTGCTCACCGCCGCGGTGGACAGCGCCCGCCCGGATGCCAAGGCGCGCATGATCCAGCTGGAGGCAAAGCAGGCGGTCTCCGCGCTGGCGGAAACGCTGCCGGCGGACGTGCTGGCCGCCCTCAGCCTCATCCCGATGTCCATCGTGGTGGCGCCCGGCGCCCGGCCTCTCATCCTGACGCAGGACAAGGAGGCCATCACCCAGCTGGAGGCAAGCCCCGAGATCGCCGGGCACCTTGCCTCCCGCATGCCGTTCGACCTGTCGGGCTACCGCCTCATCACGCGATCGGTCTCGTCGTTCCAGGCGGACCGGCTCCTGTATGACTGCATCGCGGTGAAGCTTCCGGCCGCCGCCCGAAAGCCGGCATGAGCGCGGGTCCCCGGCCGGCACGGGAGCCGACTGGTCTCATCGGAGGCTACCAGGGTATCGTCGAGCGGCTGTTCTTCCGGGGACGGCGCTCCCCGGTGAGCGAGGCCGTTTCCTTCATCTCTGCCAACCTTTTCCTCGTCGTGGTGGTCTTCTACCTGCTGCTGAACACGGTGGTGTACGACTGGACGGGGAGCCTGTACGCGCACGGCTTCCACCTCGCCACGGCGCTGGACTCCGCCATCCCGTTCGTTCCCGAGTGGGCCATCTTCTACCTGTACCTGTTCTATCCCGTCTCCGCGCTGACGATGGCGTGGTTCTCCCTGGTGGAATACCGGCGCGGTTACCCGCTGGCCGTTTCCCTGGTGGTGATCAACCTCGTGGCGGACGCCGTGTACCTCGTGTTTCCCGTCACGACGGACCTCTGGCGCGCCCAGATCCTCTCCCACCCGATGACGGGCAACGTGTTCGCCCGGGCGATGTACGATACGTTTGCCAGTGACCCTTCCTTCAACTGCTTCCCCAGCCTGCACGCGGCCGTCGCCACGATCTGCTTCTACGCGTGGTACCGCTGGGCGCGGCAGCGCCCGCTGCCGGTGATCCGCGGGATCTCGGTGGGGATGTTGGCGGTCGGAGTCGGCGTCGTGCTCTCGACGCTGTTCGTGAAGCAGCACTACATCGCCGACGAGATCGCCGGCATCCTGCTGGCCCTCGGGGTCGGGCGGATCGTCTTCGATCGGCGGGAGCCCGCGCCCGCCAGATAACGGAATATTAGCGGCCCCGGCCCCCCGGATTAAGGAACCTTAATGTCCCCTTAACTGGCCTCTAACCTCGCCGGCGGTATGTTCGAGTCATGGCACGTACGGCGACAGTGGCATCGGGACGCAAAGCGTCCAAGGCGGACGAGAACCTTCTCGCCCTGTACCTCAAGGAAATCAACAAGGTGAAGCTGCTCTCCCGGGAGGAGGAAGAGACCCTCGCGCGGGCGGCGGCGAAGGGAGACCGGGCCGCCAAGGAGAAGCTGGTCCGGGCGAACCTGCGGTTCGTCGTGAACATCGCCAAGAAGTACCAGCGTCGCGGGCTGCCGCTGGAGGACCTGATCAGCGAAGGCAACATCGGCCTCCTGCGCGCCATCGAACGTTTCGACGTGGAGAAAGGCTACCACTTCATCTCCTACGCGGTGTGGTGGATCCGTCAGTCCATCCTCAACGCCATCAACGAGAAGGCCCGGACCATCCGACTGCCCGTCAACCGGGCGATGGAGCTCGCGCAGGTGGAATCCGCGCTGGAACAGGGCGCTCCTCCACCGGCGCGCTCCCTTCGCCTGCTGGCCGTGGCTCGCGAGCCCATTTCCCTGGACGCGCCCGTGGGCCCCGGGGAGGACGCCTCCCCGTTCGGAGATACCGTAGAGGACCGCTCGGGCCTCTCCCAGGATGACCACGTGATCTCACAGGCGCTGAAGGATGACATCCAGGCCGTCCTGCGGACCCTGGCGCGGAAAGAGGCGGAGATCATCGCTGCCCGCTTCGGCCTGAACGGGGGAAGGGCGCTGTCCCTTCGCGAGCTGGGAGCCCGCTACCGGCTCACCAAGGAGCGGATCCGGCAGATCGAGAAGAAGGCGCTGCGCCAGCTGCAGGGGCAGGCACCGCGGCGGATCCTGCGGCCTTACCTGGAAGAAGAGGCCATGGCCACCTGAGCCGGGCCCGGCGCTAGGCGCGAAGCGATTCCTGGACTTTCGCCGCGAACTCGATCAGGTCCAGCGGTTTTTCCAGGATGCCTGTCGCGCCCTCCCGCAGGAGCTCTCTCGCCGAGCCGCCGCTGGTGTAGCCGGTCGTAATGAGCACCCGGGCGCCCGGGTTCCTCCGGCGCATCCGCACCAGGCATTCCCTGCCGCCCATCCCGGGCATCATCATGTCCAGGACCACGAGGTCGATACCGGTACCATCCCCGAACTGCTCCAGCGCGCCGCCGCCTTCCTCCGCGCTCAGCACGCGGTAACCGCAGGACTGAAGCACGCGGGCCATCAGCTCCCGTACGGGCTCATCGTCATCCACCACGAGGACCGTGCCGTGCCCCGCCGCCAGCGGAACGGCATCGGGGGTCCCCGCCGCGGCGACCGCGCGCGGGGCGGCCATAGGGAACAGGACCTCGAACTCCGTTCCGCGGCCGGC
>DASRZR010000265.1:0-2345 GCA_035686185.1 Spirochaetia bacterium
GAACCTCGCGTGCTCCGTTCGATCACCGACAATCTGCTGTACCAGGCCGGCGAACGGGGATGCTTTCCTGGCCCGGTTGTAATGCGTGACGTGATGCCCGCGCCGGAGCAGGACCCGGGTAGCGGTCGTGCTGATGAGGCCTGTCCCGCCTATGATCAGGACGTTCGTCTGACTGCCTCCCGGGACTCTCCCGGCCGGTTCGACACCGGTCTTTCCACGGCATCCGACCGTTCCGCTCTCCATCGGCGGCCCTTCCTCAGGAGCCGCCAGGTCACGATCTCCCAGGCCGGGAGGTCGCCAAGCGCTATGTCCTGATCCAGCCATCGCAGCGTTGGAGAGCAACCCAGCCCCGAGGTCTCCTGCAACCGGACGACGAAGTCTCTGCCGTCAGCCGCAGGCTTGAGGGCGAGCATCCGCACGGACGACGGCTCCAGGGAGGCGATGGAGCCTGCGCCTGGCAGGATGGCCTTGTGCGGCGCCACAAGGAGCGCCACGGGCGGCCGCTCCAGCTCTGCCGCGAGGGTCTCCAGCTCCTCACCGCCCGCGCTCATAAGGAACCGGAAGCGGTGTTCGCCCTGGTCCATGGCCGGGCGGCTTCCGTCGTCTGCGTCGGTGTCATCCGCGTACCTCGATCCCCGCACCACGGACACGCGAAGCGCGCCGTCCGTCAGATCGAATCCATACAGGCTGTCAGAGGCGAATCCGAGCTCTCCGGAGGCGCCGTGCACACGGACCCACCTGCCGCCGGGAACCTCTCCCATGGCCCCGCGGCAGATCGCTCCGCCAGGCACTTCGAAAGTCGCGGTGTCCGCACCCCCAGGAACCGGCAATACGAGCTTCACCCGTGCGGCACGCTCTGTCCACAGCAGGCGCGCTTCGACGTCGACCGCCGCCCTTTCTCGCCAGAGGGTGACATCGAGGTCCAGCCGCGAATCGCCACCCAGCATGCGGATGCGCAGCATGGCGCGTTCAGGGCCGCCTTCCGCAAGCTGTACCGAGCTGACTGACCAGCGATGCAGCACCGCCGAATGGTTGCGGCACGGAGAACCCCAGGATCCGCCGGCGTCGTCGACGGTGACGGCATGGAGCCCGGCTTCTCCGAGCAGGGCTCCAGACCTGCCCATGACCGCGATCCCACCGTCTCCCGGCCGGGCCTGGACAGAGAAGGCGCCGTTGTCGATCCGCCCCGCGGCGCCGGTACACGGCCTGCCCGGTGCCATGGGATTCACGGCCCCCGGTCTCCAGGCGATCCGGTACACCGCCCACCCGAGAGCCGGGATGTCGGCGCGAAAGGCAACGCGTCTCCGCCAGGAATGCGTGGAGATCGCAACCGCGCTCTCCTGCGCGACGACCTGGCACGGAACAGCCTCTCCGTCTGGTCCGTCGAGAGCCACGGGAGGCTCATCCTCCCGTTTCACCATCCGGTAGTCGAGCGCCGCTTCGATGTCGAGGGGGCCTCGGTACCTCCAGGGATGCGGGTTGAACGCCAGGACCGCCGACGCGCCAGGTCTGTCGCCCTCCACGCTCGGAACGCTCGTGTCCACGGCATGCGCAAGGGCATCCAGTGCGCCCACCTCCGCGCGGCGGACAGCGTGCCGCGCGGCACCTATCCAGTCCAGCGCCTCGTCATACGCTCGCTCGATGCTGCTGCCGGGAAGGATGTCATGGAACGAGTTGAAGAGCAGCGCGCGCCATGCACACCCGAGATCGACCGGGCGCCGTCCCAGGAGCGCTGCCACGCACGCGTCCAGCGTTTCCACCCGCGTGAGAGCTGCCTCGGCGCGCCGATAGGCGGTCTTGAGCCGGGCAGCCGACACGTAACACCCCCGCATGATGCAGTTCAGCTCCCCACGAATCACCGGGAGCGATGCCTCCTGTCGGAGCGCCTTGATGAACGCGTGCAGCGTTGAAAACCGGACCTCGACTCCGGGATGCAGCGCAGCCCACTCCCGGAGCTCCCGGAGATGCCGCCGCGTGGGGCCGCCGCCATGATTGCCCAATCCGATGAACACCCCGATGGTGTCCATGCCGAAGCGCTCGGCAGCCTGGAGACTCGCGTCCATGCGCCGTGGAATCTCGTCGCGCTCCGTCCCGTACCACCACACCGGCACCCTGCAGGCCAGAATGCGCCTGCCGCTGGCTGCCTCCCACAAGAAGGCCGGGCGTGCCAGGGGCAGCACGTCGTCAAGCGGCCGGCCGAAGACGAAGGCATCCATGCCCGCGGCAGCCAGGATCTCGGGAATGCCTGCCGAGTGGCCGAAAGAGTCTGCGGCAAATGCCACGGTCGGCGCCCTGCCGAACCTGTCCGCGAAGTAGCGCTGTGCTTCCAGGAAGTGACGGAGGAG
>DASRZR010000266.1:0-2466 GCA_035686185.1 Spirochaetia bacterium
CCAGCAGACTGCCGCCATCCTCTACGCACAGCTCGCCCTGCAGACTTCCTCCGGCGATGAGCTGGTGAACAACATCGCGGACACGGTGACGAACAATCCGTCCGGCAACCTCAAGTCCATGCTCGCCTCCATCGTACCCGCTGACGCGGCAGGGGACCTCACGAAGTTCACCGCGATGGTGGACAACCTGCTCACCGCGGAAGGCGTCTACGTGCACCTGGGCAACACGCTGGACCCGAACGTGCCGCCTCCCGGCATGAACATGGGGGACGTGGCGCAGAAGGCGGCCGTGGCCCTGCTCATGGTGACGATCATGAATCAGGTGGAGTCGGCCCCCTCGCCCGGACCGGGGCCGTATACCCCGACGCAGGCCGTAGACCAGCTATTCGCGCTCATCAACAACCAGAGCAACAACGTGTCAGACACGAATATCTCTGACCCGTTCGCCAACATGGGAAGCGGCAGCCCCGCGTGGCTGGTCCACATCTTCGACGCCGCCGGCGCCCCGTACCCCGCATGAGCAGACGCGCACCACGAGGCTGTACCGGATGAGAAAGTACCTTGCCGTGCTGCTCCTGCTCGCCACGGGCGGCATGGCGTTTGCCACCTCGTACAACGAGATTCCCTTCATCCCCATGAGCCCGGAGAGCCTCGGGAGCGGCGGCTCCGAGATCTCGGACGCCCGGGGATGGGATGCCCTGTTCACCAACCCCGCCGGCTTCTCCCGGGACCCCAGCGCCTTCACACTCTCCTCCTCCACGGCCTGGGTGTATGCGCGCCCGGATCAGCTCGTGAACCTGGTCGGGCAGATGGCGTCCGGCGCGAGCTCCTCTTCCGCCCTGATCAACTTCATGAACAACCAGGTCACGGCCGGTGGAATAGGGGCCGGCGCCTCCTGGGGAATCGGCTACGTGGGCGGCGGGCTCGGTCTCGGCGCCGCACTGGTACTTGACTCCGTCCTGAACGGCCCCAGCCTCCTGGGCGTGGCGGGGGACCCCCGTACCGGAAACGGGAATGGCCTCACGGCCACGCTGGGCTTCATCGGAGGGCTGGCCATCCCGTTCGACGTGGCCGGCTTCAAGGTTCACGCCGGCGGCGACGTGCGGCCCATGATCCGTGTGCACACGCTGCTCACGAACTCCGTGGCCGTCAGCATGTTGAACGCGCTGGCCAACGGCAACGACGTGCTCGCCACGCTGGGGACCGCCCCCGCGCTGTACGGGGTGGGCATCGGGATCGACCTCGGGGCTATCGCGGAGCTGGGTTGGTTCACCGTGGGGCTCACCATCCGGGATCTCGGCGGGACCCAGTTCCGGTACAACACCGCGCAGTTCGACGTGGTGGAGAACACGCTCTCATCGTCCCTGCAGTTTCCCACCACGGGATCGCTCGCCTCGGACCAGTGGGTCATCCCCATGGACATTGGAATCGGCACGACGTTCCACCCGGACCTGGGGACGCTCGCCAACGTCGTGGACCCGTCCGTCAGCGTGGAGATGCGCAACCTCGTGGGCGCGCTGGCGGGCCAGACCTCTCCGTGGACGGTCCTGCACATCGGGCTGGAGACCCGCCTGTTCTCGTTCTTCACCCTGCGCACCGGGTTGAACCAGGGCTACCTCACGGCCGGTGCCGGGGTGAAGTTCCTCGTGTTCGACCTCAACTTCGCCGTGTTCACCCGGGAGCTGGGCGTGCATGTCGGGGACAAGCCGCTTTCCGGCATGACCATCGATTCCTCGATACGCTGGTAGCAGGCCGATGACGGAGTTCCCCGCGTCCGACATCCATGGTATAGTGCGGGGGTCAGGAGGAGCGCCGGCATGATCCGCCGATCATCGGTTCGACCCGCCGCCCGTTTCCGCCGCGTTGCTGCCGGGGCAGCCGCCGTCATCCTGCTGGCGGGCTGCCAGGCCATCTTCACCTATTCGCCGCTCTCCGGCCTGAAGCAGAACCCCGCGGACATGACACCGGCGCAGCGCCTCACGTACGCCCAGGACGCGCTGGCAAGCGGTGACACGGCCACCATGAAGACCGCCTACGACGCGATCAAGAACGACACGAGCGGAGATGCCCAGTACACCGCGGCCCAGCTCGGCATCGAGATCTCCGGCGTGCCCACCGTGCTGCGGACCATCGCCACGGACACCTCCAGCGTCTCCAGCCAGCTCAGCAGCATCAACGATTTCATTACGGCCAATCACCTGGATCCCACCTACATGGTGGCGGCGGAGCCCCAGCTCGCGGCCGCTGCCGCGGCCGGCCTCCCTCTCACGGACACGGATCGCGCCATGGGCGCCATCGGCCTTCTGCTGCAGGGCGCCATGACACAGAACGGGAACTGGAACATCGTGGCGGGGAACCCCCAGAAGACGGCTGCCTCGAACTTCCTCGCGGATGCGGTCACCGACGTGCAGTCGCTGTCCAGCAGCGATCCCCAGCGGCAGTTCATCGAGACGCTGAACACCTACA
>DASRZR010000267.1:0-3187 GCA_035686185.1 Spirochaetia bacterium
GAACTGCTTGCCGTAGTCGGCCATCAGGTTGCTGCTGAACCGAAACACTCCGAGGGGCAGGGACTTGAGGTTGCCCTTGGACACCAGGATGTTGATCAGGGCGAACTCGTTCCAGATCCCGGTGATGTTCAGGATGGCCACCGTGGTGGCAATGGGCACCGCCATGGGCAGGATCAGCCAGCGGAAGATCCGGAAGTACCCCGCGCCGTCAATGCGCGCCGCTTCCACCAGCGCGTACGGGATCCCCTTGATGTATTCCGTGCTCAGGTAGACGGCGGTCGGCAGGCCGGATCCGATGTAGATGAGAAGCACACCCACGCGGCTGTCGTAGAAGAAGTTCACCTGGCCGCCGGCGCCCAGGATGCCGAGCGCGCGGAACAGCTCCGTGAGCAGGCGGTCGAGCTGGGAAACCTCGATGAACAGCGGCACCATCAGGGACTGGATGGACAGCAGGATCCCCAGGACGAAGCTGCCATAGAGGATCGGGGTGGCCCGGGACTTGATCTTGGCAAAGGCAAAGCCCGCGAGGATGGAGAAGAAGATGATCCCCACGGTGGCGCCCACCGTGTAGATGACCGAGTTGCCGATCAGCTTGTCGAACTCCCCGAGCTTCCACGCCCCGGGGTAATTGATGGTGGTCCACACGTGCGGGAGGGCCATGCGGTTGGCACGGAACTCCGTGGTGCTCTTGAAGGAGTTGATCATCAGCCACACGAGGGGGGTGATGGTCATGGCGGCGAACAGGGTCATCACCGCGTAGGCCAGCGCGCGCCCGGCACCCCCGAGGACCCGCGAGGCAAGCCGCGTGTGAACGGGCTCCGCCATGGCTATTCCCTCCCCCCGTACCGCTTCTCCACGAGCTTGGTGATCCCGATGAGGACCATGCTGAAGATGACGATGGACAGCGCAATGGCGTTGGCAAGCGGGAAGTTCGGCCTCCCGATGAAGGCCGCGTTGTACATGTAGATGGACAGGAGCTCCGTCACGCGGGCAGGCCCGCCGCCGGTCATCGCGAAGACCAGCGCGAAGCTGTTGAGAGAGCCGGCGATGCAGAGGATGGCCGAGTTGACGATGACACCCGAGAGGCTCGGCAGCACCACGCGGCCCATCACCTGCCCCTCGGTGGCGCCGTCGATGCGCGCCGCCTCGATGACCTGGGGGTCGATCTTCTGCATGTTGGCGAGGAACAGGATGAGGTACAGGCCCGTCCAGCACCACAGGATCACGAAGAGCACGGGCAGCATGGCGACGTCCGGCTTGGACAGGAACGTGGGGGTCCACCGGGTGCCCAGGAGGTTCACCAGGTCGTGCTTCAGCACGTCCAGCTTGTCCGGCGAGTAGGTGAGGATGAGCTGCTTCAGCTCGGCCGGGGGATCCGTGGTGAACGTCTGGCCCGCCACGCTGCCGCTGGCGGCGATCAGCTTGTGGATCACGTCGTCGGTGATGTGAAAGCCGCCGGCGGCGGCAAAGATCGCGTCGATGCGATGGGTGATCTGCGCCGCGTAGATGCGGTTCATGATCTCCGCGATCACGCCGCTGGGGGAGAAGATGATGGACCACATGATGCCCAGGACGATCACGGAGATGATCTGGGGCATGTACAGCACGGCCTGCCAGAACTCCCCCGCCTTCACGATCTTGCGGTAGATGAGGTAGGCGAAGATGAAGCCCAGGGGAAGCTGGCCGAAGACGGAAACCAGAACGATGTAGACGTTGTTCTTGAGCGCGATCCAGAAGTACGGGTCATGGACCAGCCGGGCGTACTGCTGGAAGCCCACGATGGTCCAGGGCTGGCCGCCGAACATCTTGCCGCCGTTGTAGTTGCTGAGGGAGAGGATGATCGAGATCACGATGGGAAAGCCCAGCACGAGGAGATAGAGCAGCACCGCGGGGAGGACCATGGTCCAGTAGGCAACCAGCTCCTCCGACCTGCCGTGGATCGTTCGAGTCATGCGCACCCCCCGCACCGGCGGATGGAGAACGCGGGTGCCCCGCACCCCGGGGCACCCGCCGCGTGAAATGGACCTGGAGAATCCCTACTGGGACGCCCGCCAGTCCGCCATGGCCTTCTCGGTCTCCGCCGCGACCTGGCGCGGGGTCTTGTTGCCGAGCCCGATGTCCTGCAGGCCCTTGTTGACGTAGTTGTTGCACACGCCGGGGTCCAGGACGCCGTCCAGCACGTAGCTGATCTTGTTGATGCCGGCATAGTACTTGGGCATCATCGAGATGAACGGGTCCACGCTCTCGCTCGTGACGCCCTTCAGCGCCGGGATGAACGCGCCGGTCTCCAGCTTGATCTTCTGGACTTCGGGAGAATAGTAATACTTGAGCAGCCGCACCGCGGCCTTCTCCACGTCCGAGCCCCTGGGAATGGAGGCGGAGATGCCCAGCCCGACGCCCTGGATGGCGGACACCACGCCGGGGAACTTCTCTCCCGGGATGGCCGGGAAGTTGATGAACGCGTAATCGGAGGCCTGCTGCTCGGGCGGGATCAGGGCCTTGCCCGTGGTCTTGTCCGTGATGTAGAAGCCGGTGCGCCAGTCGCCGTCTATGATCATCGCGGCCTTGCCGGTGGCGAACAGTGTCGGCCCGTCCCCGTAGCCTAGCTGCATGTCCGCGCGGGGGATGACCCCGTCCTTGAACATGGTGTCGATGAACGTGAGGGCCGCCACGTAGCCCGGGTCGGTGAACTTGGCGGTGCCCTTCTTCACCTGGTCCACCCACGCGTTGCCCAGCATGCGGCCGACCACCGTGGAGAACAGGCACGACTGCATCTGCCAGCCGTCCACATCCGGGAGCGTGATGACCTGGATGCCCTTGGCCTTCAGCGGGGCCACCATCTTCTTGAGGTCCGCGTAGGTCTTCGGGAGGTCAAAGCCGTTGTCCGCCAGGAGCTTCTTGTTGGCGTACACCACGGTCGTGTAGGTGATGCTCTGGGGCAGCTCGGCGAGGTACCCGGAAGGCTGCGCCTTCGGGTCGATGGCCGGCGCCACGAAATTGGCCAGGAACTGCTTGCCCAGCAGCGGCGTGAGGTCCTTCAGGAGGTGCATCTGGTGCAGGATGGCAGAGCTGGACCGGTTGGACGGCCAGGTGTAGATGACGTCAGGGATGTTCCCCGCCGCGATGTAGGCGCCCAGCTTCTCGTGGTAGGGCTGGTTGAACAGGATCTCCATCTGCAGGTCGATGT
>DASRZR010000268.1:0-4360 GCA_035686185.1 Spirochaetia bacterium
GCCCGAGCATTATCCTCCTGAAGTCCATCATCGGCAAGGGCGCTCCCACCCGGGCCGGTACCGCGAAGGCGCACGGTGAAGCGCTGGGGCCGGAGGAATCGGCCGGCGCCAAGAAGGCCATTGGAGTTCCGGACGGCAGCCAGTTCTACGTGTTCCCGGAGGCCACCGCCTACTTCAAGGACCGGCAGCCCGCGTGGAAGAAGCGCTACGATGACTGGAAGAAGCTCTTCGAGTCGTGGAAGGCGGAGAACCCCGAGCTGGCAAAGGAATGGGACGCGTGGCATCATCCGGCGGTTCGCCTGCCGGCAGAGCCGCTGGTGAGCTACAAGCCGACAGAGAGCGTTGCCACCCGCGCGGCAAGCGGCCAGGTGCTGAATGCCCTTGCGAAGCTCGCTCCGAACCTCGTGGGAGGGTCCGCCGACCTGGCGCCGTCCAACAGCACGAACCTCAAGGACATGGGGGACTTCTCGCGGGCCAACCCGAAGGGCCGCAACTTCCACTTCGGCATCCGTGAGCACGGCATGGGGGCCATCTGCAACGGCATGGTCTACCACGGCGGCCTGCGCCCGTTCTGCGCCACGTTCCTCGTGTTCTCCGACTACATGCGGCCATCCATCCGCATCGCGGCAATCGCGAAGCTTCCCGTGGTCTACGTGTTCACGCACGACTCGGTGTTCGTCGGAGAGGACGGGCCCACCCACGAGCCGGTGGAGCACCTGGCCGCCCTGCGCGCCATTCCCAACCTGCTGGTGCTGCGCCCCGCTGACCCCGAGGAAACCGAGGCGGCCTGGCGCATGGCGTACGAGCGCACGGACGGGCCCACCGTGCTCGCGCTCACCCGCCAGGGTCTGCCCGTGTTTCCCAAGGCGGACGCGCAGTGGCGGTCCACCATTCGTCGTGGCGCATACGTGGCCCGGGACTGTGACGGCGCGCCGGACGTGGTGATCGTTGCCACGGGCTCCGAGGTCTCCGCGGCCCTGCAGGCCGCGGCGGCGCTCACGGATCGCAAGGTCCGCGTCGTGTCGCTGATCTCCCGCGCCCTGTTTGATGCCCAGCCCATGGACTTCCAGCGCTCGCTCATCCCGTCGGCCGCGAAGAAGGTCATCTTCGAAGCCGGGGTGTCGTTTGGCTGGCGCGGCCTTGCGGACGACTCCACGCTCGTGGTCGGGATCGACCGCTTCGGTGAGTCAGCGCCGTACCAGAAGGTGGCCGAGCACCTGGGAATAACCCCGGCCGCGCTGGAGAAGAGGATCCGGGCCGGAAAGTAATCGGGGAATGGTCCGCGGGCGCCGGTGGCTTTCACCGCGGCGCCCGCGCCGGTGCCGGTCTACGATGCCCGGCGATGAGCCCGTGAGGAGGCGCGTGCCCGAGCCGCCCGGTCCGCGGCACGGCTGATGGCGATAAGCGGAACCCGGGCACGGCGCACGGCCGGGCTCCTGGCGATTCGCTTGACGTTTGCCGTTTCCTCGATCCGCCGGCCCAGCGCCTCGCCCTCCGCCTTCACCCTGTTTGCGAACTTGCGAAGCGCCTCCGCCACCGGCCTCTTTCGGGGCGCCCGCTTCTGGCGCGCCAGTCCGGCCAGGAACTCGGCGATCTCCGGCGCCCCGGACCTCAGGCGCATGGCCCGGATGTTGGCCTGGTAGGCCTTCAGCACCTGCGGGTGCGCGGAAAGCCGGGCCAGCAGCGCGGCCAGGTGCGCCGGAGAGCGCGTGAGCCAGCCCAGCTTGTTGCCGATGACCCAGTTGGTCGTTTCCTTCTCGTTCGCGAGGAAGCTGGAGATCACGAGCGGTCGGTTCTGGAGAAGCGTCTCGAAGACCTGGTTGGGCCCTGACTTGCCCACCACGATGTCCGCTGCCGCGATGTAGTCCGCGAGGTTCGTAACGTACCCGCGCACCTGGAGCGTGAGGCGCCCCTGCGGCGCGGCCCCGAGCCTTTCAAGGTCCACCTTCAGACGCTCGTTCCTGCCGCAGACCACCACGGCCTGCAGGGAGATCCCGGCTTCGATGAGCGCGGCAAGGAACTTTTTCACGGGTCCGACGCCTTCCGCGCCGAAGAAGAACAGCACCGTGAACGGCTTCTTCTCCAGTCCCAGCCGGCCCCGCAGCACGGAGGCGCTCTGGGTCCGCGTGGAAAAGCTGGGCTTGATGGGGAAGGGGAACACCTTCAGTCGGTTGGCCGGCAGCCCCTTCTCCACGATCTCGTCCCGTGACTTGCGGGAGAACACCATGCTCCAGTCGAACACCGGGGAGACCCAGATCTGGTGGGACTCGAACGGCTCCGGGTTCAGCACGACCGCGGTGGCATCCAGCTTGTCCACGCGTCGAAGCATTTCCAGGTAGTGCGTGAAGGTGAAGTACGTGGACACCACCACGTCCGGCTTTTCCCGTTCCATGTAGCGGACGAACTTCGGGAACGTCGTGAGACCGAACATCCGGTCCACGATCTTCATGAGGAACGGGTTGTCCGCGCCGCGGTAGAACGCGTTGATGAGCGGCGGGTACCGCAGCGCCTTGTCCCAGTAGAACTTGTACAGGAAGCGCAGGAACGTCGCGTTCAGCGAAATCCCGAGGTTCACCACCCGCACGTCCAGGTCCGTGTCTCCGCGCAGGTCGAACGCCTGCTTGATGGCCTGCGCCGGCGCAATGTGGCCGCCGCCAATGTCGATGGTGTAGATGTCGATCCGGCGTTTGCGCGGCGGTTCCCTGGTAGTGCCCTGTGTTGATGCCCGGTGACTGTCAGGGGACTTCACGCGCCGCCCGGAACCGGCGGACTTGGTGTGTCTCATTCGGGAAAAAGTGTAGCCCCCGCCGGATGGCGCTGTCAATCAAACGTAGGCTGCCTATGTACTGCGCCGCCGGCCAGATCCCTTGACAGGAGCGCTCTTTCCTATCGATACTGGGCGAAACGCTGAGACGGAGACGAGTACGCGGCTCCGTCAGCCACAGAGAGGGTGCTCCCGGGAACGTTTGGACGGACCGGGGGTGAGAAGCACCCGGCTGAACGCCGCCGAACACCACTCCCGAGCGGAGCGCCGGAAGGGTCGGGTCACGCCGATGCAGTATGGCGCCACGGAGCGCTCCCCGTGAGAGAGCAACGAGTGCGCGCGAGCCGGTGACGGCGCCGCGCGAAGCAAGGTGGAACCGCGGAAGGCCCCGAGCGGCTTTTCGTCCTTGAAGCGCGGCGCATGCCGCGCGGCAGTCAGGACGAAGCGCCGTGCGGGGCTTTGTCGTTTGGAGGAACGCGTATGGGGCAGAGCGGAAATGTCGGCGGAAATGCCACCTCCGGTGGCGGCGGAAAGCCGGGCCTGCTGGAGATCCGACACTCAATGGCGCACGTGATGGCGGAAGCCGTCCTGGGGATCTTCCCGGATGCGAAGCTGGCCATCGGGCCCGCCATCGACGAGGGCTTCTACTATGACTTCGACCTGCCGCGCACGGTGACCACGGAGGACCTCGCCGTCATCGAGGAGAAGATGCGCGCCATCATCGCGGGCAATCACGCCTTCACGAAGGCGGTCATCACCCGGGCCGAGGCGCGCGCGGCGTTCAAGGGCCAGCCATACAAGATGGAGCTCATCGAGGAGCTTCCGGAAGGGGAAGAGATCTCCACGTACACGCAGGACACGTTCACGGACCTCTGCCGCGGCCCGCACGTCCGCTCCACGGCGGACCTTCACGGGGACGCGTTCAAGCTCACGTCCGTGGCCGGGGCATACTGGCGCGGGGATGAGAAGAACAAGATGCTGCAACGCATCTACGGGACGGCGTGGGAATCCAAGGCAGACCTGGACGCTCATCTGAAGAAGCTCGCGGAGATCGAGAAGCGGGACCATCGCCGTCTGGGAAAGGACCTGGACCTGTACTCCATCCACGAGGAGGCGGGCGCCGGGCTCATCTACTGGCATCCCAAGGGAGCGCGCGTGCGCCTGGCCATCGAGGACTTCTGGCGCAGCGAGCACCTGAAGAACGGGTACGAGATCCTGTACACGCCGCACATCGGGAAGGGCTGGCTGTGGGAGACGTCGGGACACCTGGGGTTCTACAAGCAGAACATGTACGCGCCGCTGTCCATCGATGACGTGGACTACTTCCTGAAGCCGATGAACTGCCCGTTCCACCTCATGATCTACAAGAACCAGCAGCGCTCCTACCGGGACCTGCCGCTGCGCTGGGCGGAACTGGGCACCGTGTACCGCTACGAGAAGTCCGGCGTGCTGCACGGCCTGCTGCGCGTGCGCGGCTTCACGCAGGATGACGCGCACATCATCTGCACGCCGGAGCAGATCGATGAGGAGATCCTGGAGGTGCTGCGCTTCTCCCTGAAGATCTGGCGCGCCTTCGGCTTCACCGACATCAAGGCG
>DASRZR010000269.1:0-2060 GCA_035686185.1 Spirochaetia bacterium
CCTGGCACGCGGATCCCACCTATTTCAAATACTCCGATGGATGGACTTACGACGGCGGCTCGCAGACGCTGTTCATGAAGATCACGGGTCGGCTGGATCAGGAAGAGATCGACATCACCTGGTGATACGCCCGGGGCGGTCGCGGGCCGCCATCTCAGGAGGGCAGCGGGTCTTCGGGCCGCTCCTGGTGGCCGAACATGGCGCGAAGCAGGATGGGAACGGTCAGGAACAGGAACAGGCACAGCGCCAGTGCCACCATGCGCAGGAAGCCCAGGTCTCCCCAGAGGCTGCGGGCCGCCGCCGCGCCCCCGATAATCCCCACGGCAATGACGGCCCCGACCTTGAGAGCCCTCTGGCGCAGACGCACAAACAAGGCCGTGGTGACCCCCAGGGCAGCGAAGAAGTAGCCCATGGCGCCGTCCCAGCGGCTGAACCGCGCTTCCAGGCCGTTGAGCGCGTTCGCCAGGACCCCGGCGGAGTGCGTCACGGTGATGAGCCACAGGCCAAGCACCGGCAGCGGGAGCAGCATGAGGGAGAGAAGGAGCCAGTCCCGGCGCGCCACGGCCACGGCCGTGGTGGCGATCACCCAGACGGTGAGCACGTCCAGCAGGCCCAGCAGGACCAGCCGCCAGAACGGCGCGGGCACGCCGTGCCCGCTCAGGAAGAACGCCACCGTGCTGCCGACGGGATCCAGGGACAGGTAGCCGGCCAGCAGAAGCGGCAGGACCGCGTACCCGATCCAGGAGTACATCCACGGGGCGCTCCCGTTGCGCCACGCCAGCATCGCTATGATCGCGATGGCGGCAAAGGCAATCCCCAGCAGCAGCGGGTGCCGCCACACGTGCGTCGCAAAGAGAGCGGCGACGATGAGGTGGGGCTGGCAGCCAATGAACGCATCCGTCCAGCTCCCGCGGCTGTGGGCCTCGTAAAGCAGCCGGGCGATACTCCGCGCCTCTCCGAAGGAATCGAGGGCCGAGCGGGCCGCCTGCTCGGGTGACAGGCCATCCTGCTGAAGGTCGCTCACTTTTTCATCGAAGTGCGTGGACAACTCGCCGATGACACGGCGCTCCGTGCCCGCGTCCAGGTGCAGGTGCGCCCTCACCTCGTCGAGATAGGTTCGGACCTCGGGTCGCATGGCTGCCGGCCTTATCCCTCCGACGGCTTCATGACGAGCGCCATGGCGCTGGAGAAGCTCTGCCACATGACAAGCTTCTCCTGGAGGAACTGCTTCCCCTGGTCCGTGATGACGTAGTAGCGCCGTTCCTGCCCGTTGGGGAGCTTCTTCCATTCCCCCCGCAGGAGCCCGTCGCTTTCCAGCTTCCGTAGCGCGGGGTACACGGTTCCTTCCTTGAATCGGAAATACCCGTTGCTCCTCTCCTCGATCTCCTTGATCAGTCGGTACCCGTAGGTCTGTCCGTGTTCATTGATGAGGAACAGGAGGAGGGAATCCGTGTTGCCCCGCAGGAGGTCGGAGTCGTATCCGCGCGGTGTGCTGCCCATCTGCTCGTCCTTTCTCGTGACTTTTTCCTTCCAATATCTGGAAAATGTAACGGCCGCGGCGAGATTCTGTCAAGCAACCAGCGCGCTGCTATACTCTACCTTGTGAAAGCGCCTGGACGCGGAAAGACCCCGGGGTCCCGAAAACGGCCGGTCCCGAAGCCGCCCTCAGATGCGACCCGAACCCGGCTGGAAAAGGAGCTGCGTCTGTCGATCGGCCAGCTCGACGAGAAGGGCCTCCTGTTCCTCCTGCGCCAGGCCCAGGTGCTCATCCACAACGCGCGGGTGGAGAGCCTTCGCGGCGCGGACACGCGCGAGCAGCCGGAGCCGGCCGCCGGGCCGATCACCGCGCCGGCGGGCGGCGGGGCGGACGCGGTGCGCATCGAGCGCGGGGAAGACGGGAAGGGCATCTTCCTGGACCTCGGGGGGACGCGTAAGATCGTGTCCGCCGAGGAGATGAAGCGGATGGTCCGGATCTGCTATGGTGCGCAAACCAGGAGCGAAGCCGTCCAGCACCTGTTCACCGTCCTGATGCGGGAGCGCCGGGACATACTCGTTGACGC
>DASRZR010000270.1:0-12498 GCA_035686185.1 Spirochaetia bacterium
GGGTTGTCAAACCCGGGCCTGGCGTCGGCCTCAGAGAGCGGGAGGCTCGTCGGAGATCAGCCGTTCGCTGCGGGTGAGCTCGAACACGTCGCGCAGCAACGCCGCGTCCTCGGGGGTGTGGCGCACGTCGCGGCGGGCGAACATCCGCTTCTGGATGAGGATGGCCTGGTCCACCGGGCACTCCGTGATCTGGCCGAACGACCGGGCGTAGTTGCAGAAGCTGGGCACGTTGGCGCCGATGAAGCCGTACAGCATGCTGGACACGCCGATGATCTTGCCGGTGAAGATGCTCGTGTTGATGGCGCTCTTGGCATAGTCCCCGATGATGCACCCCAGGAACTGCATGCCGGTCTCCACTCGGCGGTGGGGGAACTCCAGGCGCACCTCCCCGTAGGTATTCTTCAAATCGGAGTTGCTGGTACCGGCGCCCAGGTTGACCCAGGAGCCCACCCAGGAGTGGCCCAGGAAGCCGTGGTGCTGCTTGTTCGTCCAGCCCTCGATGATGCTGGCCTCCACTTCGCCGCCGATCTTGCACGTGGTGCCGATGCAGACGTGCTCCTTGAGCGACGCTCGTTCGATGACGCGCGTGCGGGTGCCAACGTACACCGGGCCGACCAGGTAGGCGAAATCCGCCACGTCCACGCCCGCCTCCAGCACGATCGGCCCGTCCCCGGTCTTGAAGACCGCGGTGGATGCCACGGTCACGTCCGGGGCGGCAAACACTTTCGGGGCCACCTCGCGGTAGGCGCCGGCGGACAGCCGTTGTCCGATGTTCCCGGCAAAGAGCGGCTGCAGGTACTTGATGACCTCGAACTGGTGGTCCAGCGTGCGGAACAGCTCCTCCTCGTGCAGCGGGAGCTTCATCTCCAGGAGCCACGGCGTCACCGTCTCGGCAGCAAGGTCGCCCGGCACGGTGGTTCCCGCCGGCACGAACGCCGCGGACACGCGACGGCCCGCCGTTGCCACGAACGGCCGGCCCTCTTCCCAGAGCTGGCGCAGCCGGGCGCCGTAGCGGATGTCCGGGACCACGGAGGCATTCAGGAAGATCACCGGGCCTTCGGTGATCGGGGCGGGCCGGGGGTACAGCCGGGCGGTCGTCTTTTTCAGATGCTCCCGGACGATCCAGCCGATGCAGGAGGAAGCGGTGCCGGCCACCTCCCTCAGCGTGTAACAGGCGCAGGTCACGGCAAACGCCGGGCGGGTGAGCGTGATCGGGTTCATGTCCGCCAGCAGGTGGTCCTCGAACAGTACGATTCGCGGCTCCATTCCTTTCACTCCACCGTGACGCTCTTGGCGAGGTTGCGCGGCTTGTCCACGTCGCAGCCCCGCTCCACCGCCACGTAGTAGGCCAGGAGCTGCAGCGGGATGACCGCCAGGATCGGGACCAGGGGGTCCAGCGTTCGCGGGACGAACAGGGTATGGTGGGCCAGGCGGGCCATCTCCTCGTCCCCTTCCCGCGCCACCGCGATGATCGGGCCGGACCGCGCCAGGATCTCGTTCGTGTTGCTCATCATCTTGTCCCGGATCTCCGCCTGGGCCGCCAGCACGACGGTGGGCACCTGGGGATCGATGAGCGCGATGGGCCCGTGCTTCATCTCCGCCGCCTGCACGCCCTCCGCGTGGAGGTAGGAAATCTCCTTGAGCTTCAGCGCCCCCTCCAGGGCGATGGGGTACTCGAACAGGCGGCCCACGTACATGACGTCCCGGCTGGCCGCGTACTCGCGCGCCACGGCGGCCACCTCCTCCTTGCGGTCCAGGATGGCGGCCGCCTGCTCGGGCAGCTTCTCCAGCGCGTCCAGGAACAGCAGGCCCGCGCGCAGGCTCATCCCGCGCATGCGGCCCAGGTGCACGGCAAGCAGGCTGAGCACCACGAGCTGGCTGGTGAACGCCTTGGTGGACGCCACGCCGATCTCGGGGCCCGCGTGGGTGTAGATGCCCTTCCCGCATTCCCGCGCGATGGTGGAGCCGACCACGTTGCAGATCCCGATGGTCTCGGCCCCCATGATCTTCGCCTCCCGGACCCCGGCCAGCGTGTCCGCCGTCTCCCCGGACTGGCTGATGGCGATGACCAGCGTGTCCGGCTCCAGCACCGGGTGGGCGTAGCGGAACTCGGCCCCGAAGGTGACCTGCGTCGGCACCCGGGCCAGGTTCTCCATGAGGTACTTGCCTACCAGACCGGCGTGCCAGGCGGTGCCGCAGGCCACGATGTGACAGCGGCGGGTGCGCCGCAGCAGGTCCTCGCTCACGCCACCAAGCTTCGCCGTGCCCTCGGAGCGCACGATGCGCCCGCGCAGGGCGTTGCGGATGGATTCCGGCTGCTCGGCGATCTCCTTCAGCATGAAATGCGGGTAGCCTCCCCGCTCGATGTCCGGCAGGCTGAACGCCACCTGCTGCACCGTCTTGCTGACCGGCGCCCCCTCCAGGGTGCGGGTCTCGAACCCGTCCGGGTGCAGGATGGCAGCCTCCCCGTCGTCCAGGTAGATGACGTCGCGGGTGTGCGCCACCAGCGGCGCCGGGTCGCTGGCAACCAGCGTGGCGGACTTGCCCACGCCCAGCACGATGGGGCTGCCGTGGCGCGCCACGTACACGGTGTCCGGCGTGCCCGCCCAGAGCACCGCGATGCCGTAGGCGCCGACGAGGAGCTTCAGCGCGGCCAGGAAGGCCGTTGGGAAGTCCTTCTCCGTCTTCAGCATCTCCTCGATCAGGTGGGGGATGACCTCGGTGTCCGTCTCACTGGCAAACACGTGCCCGGAGGAGCGCAGCGTGGCGCGCAGCGCGGAGTGGTTCTCAATGATCCCGTTGTGGATGACGGCGATGCGGCCGTGGCAGTCCGCGTGCGGGTGCGCGTTGGACTCCGTCGGGGCCCCGTGAGTGGCCCAGCGCGTGTGGGCAATCCCGGCGCCGGCCGGGCCGGCCCCGTCCAGGGACGGGCTGCCGGGTTCCACGCTGCCGATCCGCCCGACCCGTCGCACGGTGGCAAGGCGGTCCCGCGCCGCGAGGCACAGGCCCCACGAATCGTAGCCGCGGTACTCCAGCCTCTTGATGCCTTCCAGGAGGAGATCCGGACGGGCGTCAGGCCCGGCGTATCCGAAGATTCCGCACATTCCGTACTTTTAGCAGAGCCGGCCGGGGAAGAGCAACCGCCTAAAACTCCACTTCGAAATCACGGTAGCGCCCGGACCACGGGACCCAGTCCACGGTCACGTCCCGCACGTGCGCGCCCGGCGGCCCGTGGGAAAGCCAGGCAAGCAGCTCCTCCAGGGAGGAACGGGGCCCTTCCGCCGTGACGGCCACGCTTCCATCCGCCTGGTTCGACACGGCCCCGTACAGGTGCAGCGCGCGCGCCCTTCGAATGGTGGAGTAGCGGAAACCTACTCCCTGGACCCTTCCGCTCACCACCGCGCGGAAAGCGGCCATGACCGGCCCGGCGCCCGCCATCCTCTGCCGCCGCCGGAGAACGCCTCAGCCCGCGCCCGAGAGGCTGCGGCGTATCAGTCCTTCCAGCTCGGAGTAGTCGTACGGCTTGTACACCACGGGGAACGGGATAGGGAACTCCGGCTGCAGAAAGCCGCTGGTGATGATGACCTTCTTGTCCGGGCAGAACTCCCGCAGGAACCGTATCCAGTAGTCCCCGCCGAAGATGTCCATGCGGTAGTCGGTGACCACGAGGCTCACCGGGTGGTCAAGGATCTGCTTGATGGCGCCCACGCCATCCGAGGCAACGATCACCTCGTGCCCCTTCTTTTTCAGGTAGTCCCGCAGCGTGAGACGGATGGAATCCTCGTCCTCCACGATGAGGACGAGCGGTCCGCCGCCGGAGGGGGCTCCTTCCGCGGCCGCGGAAGCGCTCACGGCGTGGCCTCCCGCGCCATGCGGGACGCGGTGAGCTGCTCGATCGTGGTCCACAGCTTGTCGAAGTCGATGGGCTTGCGGATGAACGCGTCCGCCCCTTCCCGCAGGATGCGCTCCCCGGTGCCCTCGTCGTCGAGGCCGGTGATGGCGACGATGATGGGCCCGCCGAGGCTCGGGTCCTCCTTGATGCGGCGGCACAGGCGGTGACCGTCGATGCCCGGAAGGTTGATGTCCAGCACGATCACCCCGGGGCGGTTCTCCGAGATGAGCTTGCCCGCCTCGAAGCCGTCGAAGGCCTGCTGAACGGCCAGCCCCGGAGACAGCTTGGCAAGGTACTTGGTGAGCAGGTTGTTGATGTCCTCGTCATCGTCCACGATGAGGATCCGCTTCCAATCCGGGCCGGTATCGCCGCCCTCCACCAGACCCTCCGGAATTCTCATGCCCCGGGAGGTGAGGAAGGCGAGCAGGTCCTCCGCGTAGACGCGGTACTGACCGCCCGGCGTCATGAAGGCCTTCAGGAACCCGTTCTTGATCCAGTTGATCGCGGTCTGATTGACTACTCCACAGATATCCGCAACTTCGAGCGCCGAAAAAATCTTGACCTTCTTTTCCTTCTTAGCCATCTCTGTTATCCTTTCGATGCGTTGCGGGGCGATTCTCAATACTATTCAGTACTGCGGTTTTATCCATAATGTCAATGTGCGAATTCCGAGAAGCCTGCGCCACCTACAAGCTGCTGAGAACCCGAGGCTATCCTGAAAAAGCGACGCTGAAGCTCGTGGGCGATCGACATCGCCTCACGCGCGTTCAACGCAACTGCATCTTTCGCGGGGTCGTGCCGCCGGAGGCGGCGCTGCGCCGCCAGGCAAAGCTCGTCTCCCCCGAGGCGGTGCAGGGGAAGCTGCTTGCCGTGGACTGGTACAACGTGCTCATCACGGTAGAGAGCTACCTCAAGGGGGACACGGTGTTCCTGGCGGATGACGGCGTGGTGCGGGACGCGTCCGCCACACACGGCAGCTATCGGACCAGCGCGGTGACGGAGCGGGCTGTCAGCGAGCTGGTGGAGGAGGTGGCCCGCTGCGCCCCGGCCCGCGTGGAAGCGTACCTGGACGTCCCCATCGCCTTCTCCGGCCGCATGGCCGACAACGTCCGACAACGCTTCCAGGGGTGTCCGTTTGAGGCGAGCGCCTCCCTTGCCCCGAGCGCCGACTTCCCGCTGAAGGCTTCCCCGGGCATCGTGGCGTCTTCCGACTCCGCCGTGCTGGAGGCGTGCGTCCAGGCCGTGGACCTGGCCCGCGTCGTGCTCGAGCGGCGGTTCGGCTTCACTCCTCCCGGCGTCCTGGAGCTGTTCGCGGAACATCGTGGAGGACTGCCGCAATAGCCCGGGATCGGAACCCGCGGCCGGAGAGACGACGAATGGCAGCGGTTCGGGAAAGCCCCGCCGCGAGGCGCCGCGCGTTCTGCACCTCCTCGTCGAAGGAATACGTTTCGTTCAGCACCTCCTGCGCCAGCTGCTTGGACACGCCGCGGGCAAGAAGGCCCCGGTAGAGGGCCAGGGAGCCCGTGGTTCCGCGGGAAACCCGGAGGCGCAGCCACGACTCCGCAAACGCCCGGTCATCACAATAGCCCAGCTCCACCATGCGCGCAAGGGCATGACGGATGGCGTCCCGTTCGAACCCCCGCGCCACGAGCTTCCGCCCGAGCCCGCGCCGGGTGTGCGCGCCGCGCGCCAGGAGGCGCAGGGCCGCGAGCCGGGCCCGCACGCGTTCGGAGCGCGCCAGCAGCCGTTGCCGTTCCTCTTCGGTCACCTCGATGCCGGCGGCAAGGCCGGACCGGGCAACCACCTCTTCGTGTATCAGGAAAAAAGAGCCGTCGGAGAGATGGATGCGCACCATCTCTCCGGCGGCTCCCGTGAGCTCTACCGAAATGACCTGGCGACCGGTGCCCGGCTCGCCCGGGGAACCGTCAGCGCTTGGAGAACTGGAACCGGCGCCGGGCTCCCGACTGGCCGTACTTCTTCCTTTCCACCATGCGCGGATCCCGCGTCAGAAACCCGTTGGCGCGCAGCGCCACGTGGTTGGACGCGTCGTAGGCGTTCAGGGCCCGCGCAATGCCGTGCCGACAGGCCTCTATCTGCGAGGACACGCCGCCGCCGCGAACGGTCACCAGGACATCGAACTTGCCGGTGGTGTTCGTCACATCCAGGGGCGCCATCACGCTCTGCGCCGTGGGAAGCCCGGCGAAGTACTCGTCCACGCTCTTTCCGTTGATCATCACCGCGCCGGCACCGTCCCGCAGGAACACGCGGGCCACGGAGGTCTTGCGCTTGCCGGTTGCGACAGTCAGGTTCTTCGCCAAGGTTCTCTCCTCTACACCCTTTTCAGGAAATGTCCAGCGGAACGGGCTTCTGCGCGGCGTGCGGATG
Organism: Spirochaetia bacterium; assembly: GCA_035686185.1. Taxonomy (GTDB): domain Bacteria; phylum Spirochaetota; class Spirochaetia; order SZUA-6; family Fen-1364; genus Fen-1364. The sequence continues at coordinate 6,278 of DASRZR010000270.1, forward strand.
CTCCGGACCGGCGTAGACCTTCAGCCTCTTGGAGATCTTGCGGCCGAGCGGGCCCTTGGGCAGCATGCCCTGGATGGCGCGCTCCAGCGGGAACGTCGGCTTGCGCGCAAACACCTTCTCGAACGGCTCCGCGCGGAAACCGCCCGGGTAGCGGGAGTGGCGGTAGTACATCTTCTGGGCCGGCTTGCGGCCGGTCACGCGGATCTTCTCCGCGTTGATGATGACCACCGAGTCCCCCATGTCCCAGTGCGGGGCGTACGTCGGCTTGTTCTTGCCGCGGAGCACCGCCACTACGCGGGACGCAAGGCGTCCAAGTACCTTGCCATCGGCATCCACCAGGTACCATTTGTGCTCGGCGTCAGACGGGTTCACGAATATCGTTTTCATCAGTTGTTTCAGCCCTTCCGTGGAGACCGGGCGCTCGTCGCCCCCGGCAGGAAGGGTAAATTTACACACCGGGCGGTTTGTGTCAAGTGGTTCCGGGTTCGCTCTTGCGGGCTTCCTGCTTCTCCTCCGCCTCCTCTTTCTTCGCCTCCATCTTGTCCTTGATGTCGGCCACGCCGACGAAGAACGCGATCAGGCCCACGAAGACCGAGAGGATCGGCACCCCGCCCTTCAGGAACTGGATGACCTCGGGCCACCACTGCAGGCTCCAGCCCACGGGAAGCACCGCGTACACGGCAAACACGATGAGGACAATGCCGATGGTGAGAGCGATCATGAGACGCCTCCGAATGGTACCATTGTTCTGCGGTTCTGCGCAAAGGATAGCCAAATCAGGGTGACTGTCAACCCGGTATTGAAACCGGGGCGTCATTGGTGTACTCTGCGGGTGCCCCCCGGGACATGCGCAGCAACGCGGGGCGCCCCCCGGGAACAATCAGGACAGGAAGGAGCAGGCAATGAAGGTGAGGATAGACCCGGACCTCTGCACGGCGTGCGGTCTGTGCACGGACGGAGTACCCCAGGTCTTCAAGATGGGCAAGGACACGGCGGAAGTGATCACCCCGGACGTCCCGGCCAACATGGAAAAGGCCGTCAAGGACGCCGCGGCGGACTGCCCCGCAGAAGCGATCATCATCGCGTAGCCGACGCGCTTCGCGCGCGGAACAAAGGCCCGGCACGACCGGGCTTTTTTTATTGGTCCGCGCGGGCCGTTTCCCTCTGGAACAGCTCCAGCCAGGCGTCCAGCCGGGGCGGTCGGGCGCCGAACCCCGCCAGCTCGGACTCCGGCACCAGCGCGGAGCGCAGGCGCGCCAGGCTCTCCGCCGCCACGTCGTACGGCGTGCGGGCCGTCTGTGACTCGTGGGCCCGGATGGCCTGCAGCTTGCGCTCGAAGGCGAGACGGGGAACGGTCGCGATGGCGTTGAAGTCCCCCCGGTTGAACAGCGCCCACGGGCCCTCGTAGTTCCACAGGTCCAGCACGCGCCGGCTTCCCGCGAGGTAGCGGCGCAGGGACTCCATGACAACGGCCCGGCTGGCCCGGTGGGCGGGATGGCTGTCCTTGGGATGGGGCAGGAACACCCAGTCCGGCTCGACCTCCCTCAGGAGCGTGAGGAACAGGTCGAGGTCCCGCTCCCCTACTTCGTAGTTTCCGTCGTAGAACGGCAGGCGCAGAAAGCGCGGCTCCGCTCCGAGAAACCGGCTTTCCTTGACGACCTCCGCCTCCCGGATGGCGATGCGCTCGTCCCGCTGCGTGCCGTAGATGAAGGAACGGTGCCCCGTGGTCATGACCGCGGTCACCACGCGATTGGCCCCGCTCAGCATCGCCATCGTGCCGCCCAGGCTGATGGGCGCGTCATCGGGATGCGGGGAGACCACGAGCATGCGCCGGCCCGTGGGCACGGACTCGGAGTCCATGATGAAAAAGCCCGAGTAGAAGCCGTGGATCCGCTCCTCGCGCGCGATCCCCGACAGGGCGCCCGTGTCGGCGATGAGCAGCACGTTCCCGTGCCGCTGCAGGACGGAGATCGGCGCGGTGGGGTCGAACGCTCCCTCGGTGAGCCGCTTCACGATCTCCGCCAGGTTGCGCCCCGAGGCGAACAGCATGATGCGGCTCGCGGCCGCCAGGTCCGACAGCCCGAGGGAGAACGCCTCTTTCGCCTCCCAGCGCGCGGAGTTCGCCACGCGCACAATGCCGGCCGTGGACTCCAGGTTGGACCCGGTGACGTGAAACCCGATGTGCCCGCGGGAGTCCACGGACAACAGCGCGATGTCGATGCCGGACACCGCCAGGAAGCTCGCGATCCGGGCCGTCTCCGCGGCGCGGTCCCGTCCCGGCGTGAAGGAGATGACGTTCTCCGACGGGATGCCCAGCGGGAGGAACAGCCTCTCATCCAGCACCGCGCGGAAACGGCCGGACTCCGGCGGGGAGACCAGCTCGTCGAACACGACGAACCGAACGCGGGAGAAGTCCACGATCTCGGACCGCGCCCTCTCCACCAGGACGCGGTACGCGCCAAGGGCCGGGGTACCGGCGAACACCGACACGATGAGGTCCGGCTTTTCCTGCACGGCAGCCAGGATCATCGTCACGAGCTTCTGTTCGAGGTTCCCCTCGTCGCGGGCGGCAATGACGCGGATGGGCGGCATGCGTCAGACCGCCCGCTTCCGGAGCGCCGCCAGCAGGAAGCCCAGGCCGATGAACAGGAGCGGGAGATCGGCAAGGGCAATCTGCAGCACCGGCACGCCGCGGTAGGTGAGCAGGTCCTCCCCCAGGATGCCGAAGCTTCGCAGCGTCCCCAGCACGATGTCCGCGTACGTGAGGATGGCCGCGATGATGAGGAAGGTCCATGCCAGGTCCCGGGTGCGTGACCACAGCAGGATGGCCCCGAAGGTGGCAAACGCTCCGAGGCCGAGGCGCGAAGCGTCCTGGGCGAATGCGACGATTCCCATTCTCTATCCTCCCGGTATCCGCGTGAACAGGTCCACAAGCGCTTGAGCCTCTCCGGAGGAGCAGTCCCCCGGCAGCACGCTGGGCCCCGGGTACCCGGGGGCCAGCAGCACACCCTCTCGTAGAAACTCCTCGTGCACGGAGGCGTAGTCTGACTCGGGAAACACGGCACGGACGTAGGGCCCCGTGCGCGCCCAGCCGACAGCCCTGTCCAGTGCCCGTTCCAGCCGGGGAAGCGACAGGGATGCCGACGGGAGGGCCAGGAAGCCTCGCACCGCGGCGGCCAGGATGAAGCCGGGGACCCGGTCCGACGGGGGGACGTCCGCACGGGGCTCCTCGTCGAAGCACACGGGCGACGGGGCGCCGTTCACGGTTACCGGCAGGAGCGGAAGAAGCACCCGGGCGCGTGGCAGCGGAAGGAACGGCCGCCAGTACGCCGCGGCCGTCTCCTCACTTCGCGTCGTCAGCGCCGGGTCTGCCACGACGGCGCCGGGATCTCCGACGTACCGCGCTGCCGCACGCCGCGCGCGCTCCGGGGAGGCGTACAGACGGATCTCCGCGTACGCGGGGAACTGCCGTGCCAGGGCGCCGGCGAGGCGCTGTTCCCAGATGGACGGCAGCGCCGCAACGAGCCCCTGGGACAGCACGGACTTCATCGCCGTCAGCGTCCCCTCGCCCCGGTGGCCGAGCAGGGCGCCCTCCCGGGACAGGTCGAGGTACCGGCGTCCCTTGACGTCGTACAGGCGGAAGCCGCGTGCCCGCCGGATGGGCGGAAGCCGGGACAGGAGCGCCTCCGACGGCGTACCGAATGCCGCCTCCGGCGGCGTACCGAATGCCGCCTCCCGCGGCGTATCACTCCTCATCCGCCCTCTTCGCGATGACGGCGTAGGCGCTGTGGTTGTGGATGGACTCGAAGTTCTCCGCCTCCACGGCGTGGAACCGCAGGCCGGGCAGGCGCTGCAGCCTCAGGGCCACCTCCCGCACCACGTCCTCCACGAACCGGGGGTTCTCGTAGGCGTGCTCCGTGATGTACTTCTCGTCCTCCCGCTTCAGCAGCGCGTACACGGGGCAGGAGGCAGACTCCTCCGCGATCTGGATCAGGTCCTCGATCCAGATGAACTTCGTCATGCCCACGGTAATCGTGACGGTCCCGCGCTGGTTGTGGGCGGAGAACTCCGATATCTCCTTGGAGCACGGGCACAGCGTGTGTACGGGCACCGCCACCCGGGCGGCGATCTCCAGGTGGTTCACCCAGGTCGCCTCGATCACGCAGTCGTACGACATGAGGGATTCCAGGCCGGATACCGGCGCCTTCTTCCTCAGGAAGAACGGGAAGGCGAGCTCGATGTGGGATTCCTCTGCCCGGAGCGCCTTCTTGATCTCGATGAGGATCATGTCCAGGCTCTGGTAGCTCACCTCGTTCTTGAACCGGTCCAGGACCTCCACGAACCGGCTCATGTGCGTGCCCCGGTTTGCATGCGGAAGGTTCACGGAGAGGCTCACCGTGGCCACCGTCTGCTGCGTCTCGCGGCTCTTGTCCCGCACGGTGATCGGATAGCTGATATTGCGGATGCCCACCTGCTGGATGGGCATCTTTCGGAAGTCACGTCCGGCCTGGACGTCCTTCAGGAGAGATCTCTGTGTCGTCAATCGAGCTCCACCCGTTCCAGGCGGGCGTATTTGGGGAGGAACTTGCCCACCCGTCCCGTCTGGAACCGCACCTGCACGAGCTGCGCCCCCTCAGTATACCACGTGCGTTCGACGACGCCGGTGCCGTACTCCTCGTGGTAGACGCCCGTCCCGACGGTGAAGGTCTCATCGTCGGGAGCCGAGTCGTCGAGGCCGGTCTTCTCCACCAGCTCCTCCGGCACCTCGTCCAGGAACGGACTGGGGGAAAGCTCCTCGACGTGGCCGAACCGCCAGCGGCGCAGGCACCAGGTCATGTGCAGCCGCTGGCGGGCGCGCGTGATCCCCACGTAGAACAGCCGCCGCTCCTCCTCGATCTCCTCCGGACTCGACCCGCGGGGGAAGAGCCCTTCCTCCAACCCGGTAATGATGACCCGGTCGAACTCCAGTCCCTTCGTGTTGTGCAGCGTGATGAGCGTCACGTCGGCGTCCTGGTTGGCCTCCTCGGTGTCCAGGGGACTGGCCAAGGCTACGCTTTCCAGGAACTCATTAAGGGCCGCCGCACCGGCGCCGTAATTCCTCATGTCACTCACCGCCTCTTCCAGGTTCGAGGTCTTCCTGTCGCTCTCCTCCGCGCGACCACGCGCTTCGTACATCTCGTACAGGCCGGTGCGAGACAGTGCCATGCGCGCAAGATCGGCCAGCGGCAGCTCCTCCAGGCGCTCGGAGAGGCTCTGCATGCAGGCCAGGAAGGCCGCTGCGCCCGACCTCGTGCGGGCGGGGAGCCTTGACGCCACGCGGCGGCAGGCTTCCAGAAGATCGCCGGCCTCAGAGCGAGCGCGCCACTCCACAACGATCTTGTCCACGCTGGCCGCGCCGATCCCGCGGCTGGGTTTGTTGACCACCCGGCGGAAGGCGACCTCGTCCCGCGGGTTGACCAGCAAGGAAAGATACGCGAGCAGGTCCTTCACTTCCTCCCGTTCGTAGAAGCGGACGGTGCCGACGAGACGGAAGCGGATGCCGAGCTCTCGAAACCGCTTCTCGAACTGGAGGGACTGCGCGTTCGTACGGTAAAGGATGGCCGTGGTTCCCGGAAAACCGTCCCGCACCATGGCCGCACACAGGTCGGCCTCCGCCTCCTGGCTTTCCAGGCACGTGACTTCGGGCAGCTCGCCGCCAGCGGTCTCCGTCCACAGCGTCTTCCCCAGCCGCCCCTCGTTGTGAGACACCACCGCGGAGGCCACGTCAAGGATGGCCTGCGTGGAGCGGTAGTTCTGCTCCAGCTTCACCACCTGCGTGCCGGGGAACACCTCGGGGAACGACAGGATGTTCCCCACCTCGGCCCCGCGGAAACGGTAGATGGACTGGTCATCGTCGCCCACCACGCACAGGTAGATGCCCGGCTCCCACAGCTCCCGCAGCAGCTCGAACTGCGCCACGTTGGAGTCCTGGTACTCGTCCACCAGGACCACCCGGAACCTCTGCCGCGTGCGCTGCCGGACCTCGGCGTGCCGGCGGAGAATCTGCAGGGGCATCAGGATCAGGTCTCCGAAGTCCACGTTCGCCGTGCGGCGCTTCGCCGCCTCGTAGGAGGCGTAGAGGTCCGGGGCGCACCCCGCTCTTTCGATCTCCTCCGCCGGGGCTTCCGGGCCCAACCCCAGGTCCTTCACCCGGCTGATCTCTTCCAGCGTCCGGCGGAGGA
>DASRZR010000271.1:0-8304 GCA_035686185.1 Spirochaetia bacterium
TGCCCCTGGTAGAGGATGCTCCCCGCGTCCCGGCGGTACACCCCGCAGAAGATCTTTATCAAGGTGGACTTTCCCGCGCCGTTCTCTCCCACCAGGGCGTGCACCTCGCCGCGGCGCAGGTCGAAGGACACCCGGTCCAGCGCCTTCACGCCGGGGAAGCTTTTCGAGACTCCTTCTACCTCAAGGATTGAATCTGGCATGCGCGGGGAACCTTCGAAGCCATGAAGACATGCCGCGGAGCCGGGCACAATCGAGGAACCAGCACAAAACGTTGGATTTCCAGCACTCTCTCGAAAAGCGGGGGCGCTCCTGCGGCGGCAGGATCAGCCGAGATCGTCTCCAAACTCCGTGATGGCCTGCGCCCGCAGCTGCTTCACGTCCTGCGCCCGGTCCCGGGGACACACGAGCGTGGCGTCTCCGGAGTGGATAACGATGAGGTCCCGGCAGCCCAGCACCGCGACGAGGTGTGCCGGGTCCTCACTGACGACGAGGCAGTTGCCGGAGTCCCGCAGGAGCACACGCCCGGCGCCGCGCGCGTTGCCGTCTCCATCCGCCGGGAGCGTCAGCGCGTAGGAAGGCCAGCTTCCCACGTCGAGCCATTGCGCGGAGAGGCGGAGCGCGGCCACGGCAACCTCGCTGCTCACCGAGGCCGGCTCCATGACCGCGAAGTCCACGCTGACCTTCTTCAGGCCCGGGTACTCGGCGTGCACGACCTGTTCGAATCGCGGGGTGCCCCATGACTCGGACATTCGCTCGAAGGCGCCCGCGGATTCCGGCACGAACCGTTTCACGCAGGAGAGGAAGGTGGCAGCCTTCCACACGAACATGCCGGAGTTCCACAGGTATCGATCCGCCCCGGCCTCCAGGTAGCGGGCGGCCGTGGGCGCGTCCGGCTTCTCCACGAATCGCGCCACCGTCCAGGCTGCCGGCGGCCGCGACGGCCCCAGCTCGAGGTACCCGTAGGCCGAGGAGGCGTACGTCGGCGCGATGCCGAACGTCACGAGCGTGGAAGGATCCCGCTCCACCGCCTCGAATCCCCGCCGGACCGTGGCGCGAAGCTCTTCCTCCGGCCGGATGAGATGGTCCGCGGTGAACACGGCCACCACGGCATCGGGATCCCGTCTGGCCAGCACGAGGCAGGACAGGGCCAGCGCGTTCACGGTGTCACGCCCCACCGGCTCCGCGATGATCCGGTCGTCAGAAAGCCCGGGCACTCCCGCGCGGATCTGATCCCGCAGAGAGCGGCCGGCGCACACGTAGCGCCGCTCGGCATCCACCAGGCCGTCGAGGCGGTCGTACGCGATGCGAAGAAGTGATTTCCCTTCTATGAAAGGGAGGAGCTGTTTCGGCCGGGACTCGCGGCTCAGTGGCCACAGGCGGGTACCCGACCCACCGGCCAGGATCACGGCATACCGCATGTCATCCCTCGAAGGTCAAAAGCCCCGCAGGTCGGTGCTGGAGCGCCGCGGCAGCCCGGCGGCGGGGACTCTGCTCAGCACGAGGTACTCAAGCCCGTTCTCCCGGCAGAACTCGCGCTTCTCCGGCTTGTCACCGTCCTCGTTCACCGCGTAGATGTGCGCATCGATGGTCCGTATCTCGGGCTCCGCGTCCATCCAGCCGGATCCGGTGGAGACCAGGCACTGGTGAACGTGGCGCACGGCGCCGACCATGTAGCGGCGCTTCTCCTGGGGAAAGCGAGGATGCCCCTTGCCCTTGAGAAGGCGGACGTTGGCATCGCTTCCCACCACCACGTACAGCTCACCGTGGCCGGCCACCTCCTCGAAGAAACGCACGTGACCGGAATGCAGCCAGTCATAGCAGCCTGTCACCACGACGCGCCGACGGAGGAGGTTCGGCGGGGAGACGGGATAGTCCGGAAATCCCTCCAGCTCCCGGTCCTCCACGACGCGGAGCGGCGCGCCGATGGCCGCGGCGTGCCGGCGGCCGGCCTGCACCTCCGCCGCCAGCGCGCCGTTGTCCACGCACACGATGGACACGCCGCGAAGGTCGCTGGGTGCGGCGGGAAGCGGACGGTCATCGGCCACCGGGAGCACCCGGCTCACGAACCTCAGCCCTTCCAGGAGGTAGCGACGCTCGGCAAGGGGGAACTTCGGCGCGGCGCCAAGGGCGGACTGGATGGCGGCGTCCTCCCACAGCAGCACCGTGACGTCCCCGAGACGGGAGCACTCCTGCAGAAACCGCACGTGGCGGGAACCCAGGTCGTCGAAGCCGCCGGTGACCAGCACGCCGGCTGCGCTCACCGCCCGCCCTCCCCGGTGCGCACGCGCACGCCGAAGGCTCCCGGCAACGGATCCTCGCACACCACGTACAGGTAGCCGCCTCCGCACCCGGAATACATCGCCCCATGCGAGCGGCCCTGGTAGAAGCGCAGGACTGCCGCCAGATCGACGGGGGAAGACGGCGGCCGCACGACCCGGGGCAGCAGCGTTTCCCAGCAGAGCATGCACTCGTTCATGGAATCGCCGAGGGCGGGTGCGTTCCGGGCGAGGATGGCGTCCCAGCAAGCCCGGCCGGACCGGCCGAGCCGGGCGATCCACGCCGGATCGAGGTTCTTCACCGCGAGCGGCTCGTACCCCGGCGGCCGCGGCGCAACGGGAAGGACCTTGATGACCCTCTCCAGCCAGCGCGCCACCTGGGGATCCGTGCAGCAATCCACGCGCGCGGGGAAGACGCCTCCTTCCACGGATGCATCGTAGTCCAGGCGACATACGCCCGGGTACAGGAGGCCCACCATGTCCTGAGATCCCGAGGGCTCGGCCTTGCCCTCGTTCTCCGCCGCGTACAGCTCCCGCACCAGGCGCGCCGGGTCTCCGGACGGCATGCGCCCGCCCCAGTGGCGCAGCGCCACCGCGCGCGTGGAGGTGGCCATGCCGCAGCGATCCATCCAGCGGAACGCGGGCTCCACGGCCACCGTGACCATGGAGCCCGGAGGCTCGGGGTTGCGCCGCGACACGAACGGCTGGTCGATCCATCCTCCCGCGAATGCCATGCGATACGGGATGGGTCCGATGAGCGCCGCGATGTCCGCCATGGAGCCTCAGCTCACCGTCACCTTGCCGGCCTTGCGGTCTCGGTACTGCGACTCGATCCAGTGGTAGGTCTTCTCCAGGCCATGCTTCAGCGGAGTGTCCGGCTGCCAGCCAAGAATCTCCTGGATCATCGTGTTGTCGCTGTTGCGCCCGGCCACGCCCTTGGGCGCCGTGGGGTCATAGCGGCGCTGCAGCTTCACCCCGCCGATGTTCTCCGCCAGCGTGGCCAGATCGTTGATAGAGACCAGCTCGGAGGACCCGAGGTTGATCGGCGTGGCCAGGAGCTTCTCGCAGTGCATGATGCGATCGATGCCCTTCGTGCAGTCATCGATGTACATGAAGCTGCGCGTCTGCGTTCCGTCTCCCCAGATGACGATCTCCCCGGACCCGTGATCCTTGGCCTCCACGACCTTGCGGCACAGGGCGGCCGGCGCCTTCTCCCGTCCGCCGTCCCAGGTCCCGAACGGGCCGTACACGTTGTGGAACCGGGCAATGAACGTCGGCAGGCCCCGCTCGGCCGTGTACTCCTGGCAGAACATCTCCGAGATCAGCTTCTCCCACCCATAGCCGCGTTCGGCCATGGCGGGGTACGCGTCAGACTCCTTCAGCGCGCGGACCTTCGGGTCCTTCTGCAGGTCGGTGTTGTACGCGCAGGCCGAGGACGAGTAGAAGTAGCGCTCCGCCCCCGCGCGCCAGGCAGCCTCGATGAGGTGGGTGTTGATCAGCACGCTGCGCAGGCAGTCCACGCGATGACGCTCAATGAAGCCCATACCGCCCATGTCCGCCGCGAGGTTGTACACTTCGGCGGCGCCCTCGGCCGCCCGACGGCAGTTGTCCGCGTCGCTCAAGTCCAGGCTCAGGCACTCCACGCCCGGCGTCCGCTGGTACCATTCGCGCAGGGGCTTCTTGTCCACCGCGCGGATCCGGGTGAACCCCTTGTCATGGAAATAGCGTACCAGGGCCCCCGCGATGAACCCGCCGGCCCCGGCCACGACGATAAGATCATTCTTGTCCATTCGACGCCTCCACGCTTCTACCCTACCCCGGTACCATCTTCCCGGAATGCCCGAATTGCGTATACTTCATCACGTTTTGCGCAACCCGGCAGGGCGCGCGTGCTTCCCGCGGAGGCGAAGGCTACAGGTCCGCGAGCTTCCCCAGGGCCGACGAACGCAAGCCGGCGTACCCGTGATCGAAGGACAGCTCGGAGGTCCGGGACAGGTCCATCTCGTCGGTGCACGCGACCGGCAGCGGATAGAACGGTATCCGTGATCCGGTGCGGACGAAGACGGGCAGACGCGTCAGCGGGCAGCTCACACCGAGGCGCATCTGCGGACCCGTGAACTGCTCCCCGGTCCAGAGATCCACCCATTCTCCGCGCGGGAGATAGATGTCTCGAACGCCCTCCGCATTCAGGATCGGAGCCACCAGGAACGCGCTCCCGCAGTAGAACTCGTCCTCGATGGACCAGACGATCGGGTCCTCGTGGTGATGGAACACGAGGGAACGGAATATCGGCATGCCGTTGGTCACCGCCTCCGCGGCCTCGCGGAGAAGGTAGGGAATGAGGGCATAGCGAAGCTTCAGCCACTCGCGCACTACCGGGGCGACCGCGGGGTACTCCCACGGCTCCCGGGCGGACGAGCCGTGGAATCTCAGGTGGGAGGTGAAGACGCCGACCTGGGTCCAGCGCACGTACAACTCGTCGGAGGGACGATCGTTCATGAAGCTGGGAAGGGAGTGGAAGCCGGGGACGTCATGGCTCCAGAAAGCGAAGCCGGAGAGGCCGATCTGGATCCCGCCTCGGATCGTGGCCGCCAGACCGTCCCACGTGGCGGCGGCGTCTCCGCCCCAGTGCACGGGGTAGCGCTGGCTGCCGGCCCAACCGGAGCGCGCCCAGATGATGCCGTCGGGATATACCTCGCGGGTCACCTCGAAGGCCGCGCGGTGGTACAGCAGGCAGTAGGCGTTGTGCAGCCGGGCGGCATCCATGCCCCGGTAGGCGGCATTCATGTCGATGGATTCTCCGAAGTCGGTCTTGATGGCCGCGGCTCCCATCTTCAGGAGCCGCCGCAGCAGACCCTTGTACCACTGGACCGCCTCCGGGTTGGTGAAGTCGATCGTGCACCCGCGGGCGTCGTCGAACTTCGACTCGAGCGGGGGCTGGGTTCCCGGCGCGATGTACTTCTTCTCCCGGGCCTCGGTGAACAGGCGGGTCCCCTCGGTCACCAGCGGAAGCTGCCAGAGAGAAACCCGGAACCCTCGACGCCTCATTTCCCTCAGGAACTTCTCGGGGTCCGGGAAGCGCTCGGGGCTGAACTCCCACTCACATCTCCAGTCGGTCCGAAACCATCCGGTGTCGAGGTGGATCACGTCGCAGGGGAAGTCTTCCCGCCGCAGGCGGTCGGCAACCTCCACCGCCTCGTCGGCGGAGAAGTAGGTCATCCGGGCCATCCACGCGCCGTAGCTCCACACCGGCGGGAGCGGCGGGACGCCCGTCAGCCGACGGTAGTTCGCCAGGATGGAAGACACGGTGCCTCCGCCGATGAAGAACAGGTCGAGGACCGGGGATTCCACGGCCCCCTGGACCGCGCGGGAGGACACGTCGGCAAAGGACAGACGCGTTCGACAGGAGGTATGCACGAACAGCCCGTAGCCGGCGCTGGAGACGTAAAACGGCACGTTCTTGTACGCCCGGCGCGACGAGACTCCCAGGGCATCCACGTTGTCCAGGAGGACGGTGGAACCGGCAAGCCCGAAGCGCGAGAATCGTTCGCCCGTCCCCAGGAAGCGTTCTCCCGGCGCCGCGTGCAGGGAAAACAGGGACAACCGGGGACTGCCGTTACGCACCACGCAACCGAGCCCGATCGACTCCCGGTGAGCCGGGAAGAACGTATCGTGCGCCATGAACGGGACCTCGACGCCGTGGTCAAGGCTGATCACGGCGTCAAAGACCGCCGGCGGATCCGGAAGCTGCCGGCTCCAGGGGTGGGTGGGAGAGCGAAACGGCAGCGTTCTCAGCACCGCGCCCCCGGAAGGGCCGCGCACCACGTACGAGCCGGACGCCGCGCCGGGCTCGACGCTCAGAGCGTCCGTCTGCAGGCGGGGGTCCCGCTCGATCATCGGGCTCCCGTCCAGGTCATCCCGACCCTCCGCCGCGTCGAAGCTCGCCGTGACCCGCACCATGCACCCACCCCATGACTGGATGCGAAGCACCACGACGCGCGGCGCCGCGTCAAGGTCCGCCATGAACGAGTCAGGCCGGCAGGGCACCAGCGGCACCGTCAGCACCGCGGTGTGGTGCTCCGTCCCGGCGGACGTGGCAGGCCCCGCGATGAAGACGGCGTCGGAAGCCGCCGCCGGATCCTCCAGGTCCAGCATGTCCTCGCGGAAACGGTTGCTCAACGTCATGGCATCACCCCTTGATGGCGCCGGCCGTGACCCCGAGTGTCACCCGTCGCTGGAACAGCAGGAAAAGGAGGAGGGGCACGGCCATGGCGATCACCACCGCCGCGCTCAGGATCGGCACGCGCAGGCCGAACTCTCCCCGCATCATGGCGATCCCGAGCGTGAGCGTGCGGGAGCCCTGGTTCTGCAGGATCAGCAGGGAGAACGGCAGCTCGTTCCACATGGACTGGAACCCGATGATGGCAATGGTCGCGATCATGGGCCCGGCCAGTGGCGTCATCACCTGCACAAGGATCCGCGTCGGGGACGCGCCGTCTATCCGCGCGGCCTCCACCAGCTCGTAGGGCATGTCCCGGAAGTAGGTAGTCATGATGTAGGTGCCAAACGGCGAGAAATAGGCCACCCAGGACAGGATGACCCCGGCCGCGGTGTTCGTGAGGTGCAGGAGCGAAGTGAGCTTGAAGACCTGCGTGGCCAGGAGGAGCTGCGGGAAGATCGTCAGGAACAGCACGAGGAGGAACAGGGGCAGCCGCAGGCGGAACCGCATCTTGCCGAACGCGTACCCCGCCGCGATGCATACGGCCAGGTACAGCACGAGACCCACCGGCACCAGGACGAGGCTGTTCACCGCGTACTGCAGGAGCCGCGCGCTGACCAGGGAATAGGCGTACGCGTCCAGGGTGGGAGCGCGCGGAGGAAGGAACGGGCTGGTCACGTACTCGTCCGCCGTCTTGAAGCTGGCGGCGATCACGCTGTACAGGGGAAGGAGCGACGCCACGACCAGGACCACCAGCAGGACCTGGACCAGCACGCGCCACCCGGCGGCGAGGGACGACCCGCTTCTCACACGTGGCTCCGCCGCATCAGGCGGATCTGCGCGAACGAGATGGCGGCGCAGAACAGGAAGAGGACCGTGGACCAGGCGCTGGAGTACCCCACGCGGAACTTCTGGAATCCCTGGGAGAAGATGCCGTACTCCAGGGTGAACGTGGCGTAGCCGGGTCCGCCCTGGGTCAGCGTGTAGATGAGGCTGAACATGCGGGCAAACACCTCGATGAAGTTGAACACCACCCAGAACTCGATGGCGAACCGGATGCTCGGAACCGTCACGCGCCAGAGCGTCTGGAAGAAGCCGGCGCCGTCGAGGAGAGCCGCCTCGTACACCCCGGCATCGATCCCGTTCATGGCCGCCAGGAAGTAGATCAGGCCGAAGCCAAGGTGGATCCAGATGACCTTGATGACGGCAACCGCGTTGATGGCAAGCCACGGCGAGGTCAGGAATCGCAGCTTCGGGCCGCCGGCCCACGTGAGCAGAAGGTTCAGCGGGCCGTCGTCGCGAAGGTAGACCGAGAAGATGACGCCGATGATCACCAGGCCCAGCAGGTTCGGGATGTAGAGGATGGCGCGGTACGCCTTCCAGCCGGGCAGCCCCTCGCGCAGGAGCGCCGAGACGAACACCGTCACGACCACGCTGACGGGGATGTAGCACACGAGGATGCCGGTGTTCCACAGCGACGTCCAGAAGCCCGCGTCGGCGAGCATGGCGCGGTAGTTTGCCAGGCCGATCCATTTCATCGGCCCGTATCCCTTCCACTCCGTGAAGCTGGCCACGAGGTTCATGAGGACGGGATAGAGGATGAAGGCAATCAACAGCACGAGGAGGGGCGCCAGGAACACATAGGGGGCGATCCCGTCTCGTTCGAGCCCTCGTGCAGGCATGGGCGGTTGCTCCTGGGAAGGAAGGGACGGGGCGCACGGCCCCGTCCCCGCGGAATCCCTACTTCGTGATGAGCTTCTGGTACTCGTCGATGTACTGATCGACGGTGAGCTCGCCGGTCACAAACAG
>DASRZR010000272.1:0-9764 GCA_035686185.1 Spirochaetia bacterium
GAGGACAACGGCTTCCAGACAACGCGGCCGTTTTCGACCTGGAAGCCCTTGGCCAGGTACAGGCGGATCGGGAACTGCGGGATGGTGAACCGCAGGCCAAACCCCGTTGACATGTAGAACTGGTTCAGTGACATGTGGTCCAGGCTGGTGGCCGGAGGCGTGGCCCCGTACGGCTGCTCCCACAGTCCCGCGGCATCCAGGAACCCGACCAGCCACACGACCTCCTTGGACAGCGGCATGCGCAGCTCCAGCTTGTTGTCCCACAGCGCGTCGCCGTAGCCGCCGCCCACGAAGCGCCAGCCGCGTCCCACGGTCATTCCGTCAATGTACAACTGGTCGGTGTAGTCCGTGATCGTGTTCCAGCCCCACGCCCCGTTCACGTACCCGAAGTTCGGTAGTATGAGGGACATCTCGGAATGCGCGGCCAGCACCCATTGGAAGTCCCACCCCTCGAAAACGGGCAGGTCGAACAGCGTGAGGAACCCTTCCGCGGTGGTATCCGTGCGGATGTAGCTTCGCTGCCCGAAGAGCAACCCGCCCGTGAACGTGAAGTTCTGCGCGAGGTAGTAGCCGCTGGTGGGGTTCCAGTAGATGTCGCGGTCATCCAGGTTTGCGCCCAGGGCCACCTGGTCTATGAAGTCCCAGTTGTGGTTGTTGTCGCGGACGGTTACTTCAAAGGGCCGGTAGAGGCTTTCGTCGTAGTTGACCAGGCGCACCTGCGGCAGGTACGACGCCAGGAGGTTCAGCTTGGCAAACGGAAGCGTGAAGCTGTAGCCGGTGTTCAATCCGAGCGTGATGTCGTACATGTCGTACGTCATCAGGTACTGGGACGGGATCACCACGCCGTTGGCCAGGTCGTTCAGGTAGTCCGTCCGGTTGGAGTACGGGTCCGGCGCGGCAATGGACTGCTGGGAATCGCTGAAGATCGGCCCCTGGAAATCCTGCAGGACGTTCTGGACGGTCTCGTGGTCGAAGGAGAGCGATATCCCCGCGGACAACGGCTTGTTTCCCAGCCAGGGCTCCAGGAAGTTCAGTGACACGCTCTGCTTGATCGGGGAGGCCTCCAGGTCCACGCCCAGCGTCTCTCCGCGGCCCTGGAAATCCCTCTCGTTCCACTTGATGCTGCCGGAGATCGGGAACTCGCCGCCGGAGAACGTGAGCCCGAAGTTGATGTCCGCGGTGCTCGTTTCCTCGAGGGCGAAGATCACGTTCATCAGGCCGTACTCGGACCCGGGCTGGGTATCCGGGGTGACGCTCTTGAAGTACTGCAGGTTCTGCAGGTACTGGTAGCCCTTGACGATCTCGTCGCGGTTGAAGATGTCCCCTTCCTCGAACGGGAGGCCCCGCCGCAGCACGTTCTCCTGGGTCTTGGTGTTTCCCTTGAAGATGATGTTCTCGATGTGCGCCTTGTCCGTCTCCGTGATGGCCAGCGCGTAGCTGATGGTCTTCTGCGCGGAGTCCCGTGTCTCCGCGGTGGTGAACCCGTTGAAGATGTAGCCGTTGTCGTAATACAGGGTGCGGATGCGGTTCACGTCCGCGTCCACCTTCTGGAGACTGAGGATCTTGCCCGGCTTCTGCAGCAACAGGTCGTCCAGGCGCGCCGTCGTGAACACCGTGTTGCCGCTGATCGTCATGCCCCCGTACTTCCACTGCTCGCCTTCCGTGAGGTACACGGTGAGCACGAGGTAGTTGCGGCCCTGCTGGTTCTGGATCGTGCGGGTGATCTGGTCGATCTTGGCATCCACGTAGCCCCGGTCCGTGTAGTACGCCAGGATCGCCGTGCGGTCCTCCTCCAGCTTGGACTCCTGGAAGACCCCGCTGTCGAACAGGAACTGCGCCTTGGTCTTCATGACCCCGCGAAGCGTGCTCTCGGAGGCGAACGTGTTGCCCACGAAGTGGATTTCCTTGATCGTGGTGGGCACGCCTTCCGCCACCGTGAAGACGGCGCGCACGGTGTTGGCGGTGGCCGCCGGCACGAACGTCGCCGTGACCGAGGCATCCGTATAGCCCTTGTCCAGGTACAGGGATTTCACCGCCTCGATATCCGCCTGCAGCTTGCCCTGGTTCGCCAGGTCGCCCTTCTTCAACAGGATCTTGTCCGTGATGTCCCCCGTGCGGACCGAGGTGTTGCCCTTTACCTCGATGGCCGTGATCGTGGGACGCTCCTTGACCTTGAACTCGATCGTGAGGGTGGTCCGCGCGTCATCTCCCGGCAGCGCGTTCGGCTCTATCGATTCGAAGTAGTCCAGTGCGTACAGCTTGGCCTGGATGTCCATCAACAGAGGGTCCACCGAGAACTTCTGTCCGATATAGGGCTTCAGCACGGGCTGCAGGTCGCTCTCCTTGATCGTGGAGAGCCCTTTGAACGTGAAGTTCCTGATAGGCTTGTTGATGTACCAGTCGCTCCCGCTCTGGTCGGAGGCGGACGGGGTGCCGTTCGAAACGCCCGGTGTCGGGCCGGCCGGCGGGCCGCTCTGGGCCCACAGCCCTGCCCCCAGGCCGAGGGCGAGGAGCAGGCAAGCCAGGGCGGGCGGGCGGGCACGGAACGTCATGCAGTCTCCTTCAGGTGGCGCCCGTCTCCCTCAGTAGGAGTATCTCCAGCTGAAGGACAGGCTGTTGTCGCTCAGAAACATCGTCTGCGGGTGCTGGGGCAGGAAACTCCACTCCATCAGGAAGAACGGGGTCGCCCACTCCAGGTCCAGCTCCAGCTCCGCCTGAAGGGCGAAGCTCTCCGCTATCAGCCCGCCTCCGGACGTGATCACGGCCACCGGCACCTGTGGCTGCTGCAACCGGACCAGCATCTCCAGGAACAAGTCGTTTCCGAGGTACTTTCCAATTGACAGACTGGTGTTGTCAAGGGGATTGACGGTGGTGCCGAGCACCTTCTGGGCGGCGAGGTTCTGGATGATCTGGGTGCGCACGGAGAACATGTCCAGGTTGAGCGTCTGGCGCACCTTCTGCTCGAACGGCCGCAGGATGAGGTTCTGGCTCAGGATGTCGGAATACAGGAACGCGGCCATGCCGATTCCCTGAGACTCGGCCCGGTTGACGAACGGCGCCCCGATCATCGCGAGGATCTCCGTGTCGGTCCTCGGCGGATCGGAGCTGAAACGGGGGGAGAACTTGCTGAAGGGACTGTCCGCATCCAGGAAGATCCGCACCTCGCTTCCCGTGGCCTGGTCCCACTCCCGCGCCTCCGCGCGGGCGGTGATCCACGGGTCGAACGTGGCCTGGTTCTCGTTGAACGTGAGGGAACCTCGCTTCATGATGAAGCTTCGATCGAAGTAGTAGATCTCCCCGCCCTGGATGTCGGTGGCCCCCTTCACGGTGAAATCACCGGTGTCGCCCCGGTAGCTGATGGCTACCTTGCCGCCCGGGGTCGCCGTCGTGCGCACCACCGGCACGTCCGCGGAAGGCCACTGGAACTCCACGCGGTGGCCCGTCTGCACCGTCACGTCGGCGATTGTCGGCGGCTCCTCCGGCACGAACTTGCCTGCCGAGGCCTTGCCAAGGGTGATCCGGCAGTCTGACACCGTGAGGGCGCCCCCCACGCTCGTGCGTCGCTCGTCACCGGACACGTGCAGCGTGCCGGCGGCCAGGCCGTCCGCGTTCAGGACACCGAAGCGGGTTCGAACCCGCACGGCGGTGCGGTTCTCCGTGGCCAGCGTCACGTCCCAGTTCGTCGGGATCCAGTGATCGATGGTGAAGCTGGCGGAGGCGCTCATGCGCGCCGCGCCTGCCGAGGCGATCGTCTTGGGGATTCGGAAGCTCTTGCCCTCAAAGATCAGGCTCGTGCGCACGGGGCCGGCCTCGTCCGGCGAGTACGCGGTCACGATGCCGCCGCCCACCAGGTCAAGCAGGCCGGTAATGTCGGGGTCGTTCACCTCTCCGTCTACCACGAGCCTGCCGGCGCCGATCCCGGACGTGAACCGTATCACGGGCGCGGGACCTCCGCCCATGTTGATGGAAGGGCTCTTGAGGATCGGGTTCAGGATCTGCAGGTCCAGGCTGTCAACCTCCGCCGTGGCGTGGATGACGCCCTGGTCCACCCGGCCCTGGAGCTTCCCCGTGATGGGAAGCGGCTGCAGGAAGGTCGCGAAGAACTGTATCTGCGGCTCCACCCATCCGTGTATGGAGTTGCCGGGGCCGCCGTCCAGGGAGATACGACCGCCCGCGGTCTTGAACGTCACGGCCCAGGACGGGAACGCGGTCCCGGCCACCGTGATCCCGGACAGGGAGACCGTCCCCTGGAGGCCCATCCCGAATATGCCCTCCCCCGCGTCGGTGCCGGCCGTTGCGAGGCTCCCTTGCACTCCCAGGGTCAGGCCGATCGGGTCCGCAAACACCTCCGTCTGGAACAGCCCCGTGAAGGAGAACGTGCCCTTGGACGTGTCTATGAAGCCCTCCCCGGCGCTGAGCCTGTGGGCCAGGTAGGAGGCGGACACGGCGTGAACCGCCACGCGCCCCGACCGCAGCTCCACCCTGCCGTCCAGGGAAAGCGGGTCCGTGCCGAGCTTGCCCTGCTTCAAGGACAGGACAAGGTCCGCGGCCGGCTGCGCCAGCGGTCCGTTCACGGAGGCGGAGCCCGACAGCGTCCCCGTCACTTCGGAGATGCCGAGCCGGGTTACGGGGACTCCGTCGAAGTGCACCTCCACGGCGAGCGCGCCCCCGGAAAGGCTCCCCGTCACCGCGTAGCTCTCCGCCGCGTCCGCGGTGTGCAGGGCGGCAGCGCCCTTGAGGGAAAGCGAATCAATGGCCGAGGGCGAGAACGGGTCCGGGGGAATGGACAGGTCGGCCCGCGCCGTGCCGCTGAGGAAGCCGAACGCCGTGGTGACGGAGACGGAGCTGACATCTATGAGATGGGGGGTGATCCGCCCGCTGAGTTGCACGACGGAGTGAGGAGACTGGGGCAGCGGCAGGTCGTAGATCGTCACCGACGGCAGGTCAGCGGACCAGTCTCCCTCCGCGGTGACGAGGCCTGACGCATCGAAGCTCACCGGAAGCGGCGCTTGCGCCAGCGGCAGCGGCAGCTTCTCTGCCTTCAGCCTGATGAGGGCGCCACCCCCGCGCAGGGGGACGGCCGACACGGACAGACCGTACGAGCCCGTGGCCGTCAAGCCGCTGGTCTGCGAGTAACGCCCCGTGAAGAAGTAGGAGTTGCCAAGGAGGGAAACGTTCGTCGCGAAGCCGATCTGTCCGCCCTCCCCGAGATCCCCTTCAAACCCGCCCTGGATTGCCACTCCCTTCCACGTCCCGGTGAAGCTGGTAAGGGAAAGGTGGGACTTGTCCAGCGCCAGGCCGAAATGGAACCCTATGCTGGGGTCATCGTTGCTGGTAATCGAGACGGAGCGAGCGGCCACGGACAACGCGGAGAAGTCAGTCGTCACCGTTGCTTCCGTGGACACCGAGTAGTGGGTGAGCAGGTTGTACACGTCCTGCTGGTCCACGGAGAGCGGACCGGCCCCCAGCAGGAGCTGGTAGAGCTTGGCCGGTGGCACGTCGCGAAGTGACGTGGACACGCTCACCGTCGGCGCCGAGACGGCGCCCGAGGGCACGCCGCCCACCGCGGCACTCAGTGTTGCGCCGAAGTGCACCTCGCCCGTGGCCTGCAGGGAGTGCCCGGGCGCGGCGCCGCTGAATGACGTGAGCAGTGTGAACGCCGCGCCCTGCGTCAGTGGGGTGACGGACAACTGGACGGAGTCGAAGCCAAGCTCACCGTACTTCAGGTGGGAACCGTGGACGAGCAGTCCCCCGGCGCCGCGCTCGATGGCAACCTGCCCCTCCAGCTTCTGCCCGTTTCCGGTCTCGATGCCGGACATCGACAGCAGGCCGGCCGGGTAGAGGCTGTCCAGCAGCACGCTCCCCTCGAACTCCATGGTTCCCTGGTTCGAGGCGATCCGAAGGGGCTCGAAGAACATCTCCTTTTCCGTCCCTCGCACGGTCGTAGAGAGCGCGGCCCCCCGCAAAGGCAGCTGGTCCTCCAGGAAGGCCGACACGTCAGCCTCGTACTCCAACTGCCGCGTCGTCCCCTCGTAGGTGACGTGGCCGGAGGCCGTGAGCGGGAGCTGCAGCCAGTCGTTGTACCGGGACAGCCCGCGGGAGAAGGACACCAGCCGCTCTGGCCGCAGGTCCTGGCACTGGAAGTTCAGCGTGAACCGCTGCGTAGTCAGGTCCGCGTACATGTCGAGGACCACCGGTGAGCGGTCCTGGATCTTGTGCACCTCCAGGGAGCTTCCCTTCCATATGACCTGCACGGTCTGCGCCGAGGAGTCGAGAACGGAGCTGTGAAACGAGACGAGTCGCACCTGCATGTCGGAGCCCGACAGGCTCCGATCCACCGTCCCCTGCGCCTTGACCACGGAGTCGAACCAGAACCCGTTCGTCTCACGGGCCGCCACCCCTCCCTGCAGCGAGATGGCGATCGAGGGGGACTGCGCCTCGACCTGGAAGTAGTGGTGGGAGAGGTCGATCGTGGATCCCCTCTGCACCACGGTGATCCCGATGTCAGAACCAGAGACACGCGCCCTCAGGCCGTCCCCGCCGCCCGCCTTCAACAGCCGCTGAAGGAGATCCACGACGTCATGATCCCTTTCCATGTCCACAGTGAAGCGGCTGTTCATGAGCCGCACTTCGCGGATGGCGCCGACCGGGTCCTGGGAAAACAGCAGGTGAAAAAGGCTGTAGAAGACCTGCACCTCGTGGATGGTGAGCAGGGGGTGCGGCGGGTCCTGGGAATCGTTGATCACGAGCTCCCGGACACTGATGCGGCGGAACAGGGACGGGGAAATCTCCCCGTAGCTTATCGTGCGGCCCGCCATCGTCTCCAGCGTCTTCAGGACGCCGGTCTTCAGTGCCTCCATCCTCGCGGTAAGCGCCAAATCGAGCTCCCGCGCACCGAACGCCGTCAACGCGACGAGCCCGATGAAGGAGGCGATCCAGGAGGCACGCACAAGCCCGCTCTTCAATCCTGCTTCTCCAGGCGGAACCGAAACTGCACGGTCCCTATGCTGTCAGCCCTGCCATCCACCCTGGAAAACAGGTAGCCACGGAGCGCTTCCTCGACGCTGGCATCGATTTCAATATAGCCGGAACTCCTTGTGATTTCTACGCGAGTGACCGCCCCGGAGGGAGCCACCGTGATGCTCGCCTCGCCTTCGATCTCCTGCCCGGCGGCGCTCAGGACGGCCGGAAACTCCGGTGCCGGCCGGCGGATCAGCGTTCGCGGTTGTCCCCTCCAGCCAAAGGAGGACCCTCCGAAGCCGGTTGCACCGACGGGCGACCCGTTCGGTGCTCCGCCGGGCCCGGCGGCAACAGCCGCCACGTCCGAGAGCACGTCCGCCGAGGACGGGGCCGGCACCCCGGTGGGAATGGCGGACGACGGCGGCCTGCCAGAGAGCGCCGCTCCCGCTGCACGGACAGCGGCGTCCGAGTCCGAGGCGGCCGCAGGGCGCGAAGCGGAAGCCGAAGAAGCAGCCGCCGACGCGGAAGGTACCGACGGTCGAGCGCGGGTCGGCCGGCCGATTGCTGGCTCACCGCCCGGCCCCGGGGAGGCTGTCAGTGAGAGCTCCAGGCCAGGCACGGTGACGGGTTGGGCCGGCGCAGCCAGGATGAGTGCCATCACGCCGACAGCCAGGAGGTGCGCGCCGGCGGACAGGAGCCAGGGGAGAGCCCGGCGAGAAGAGGAAGTCATTGTGACGGTCCGACCGACGGTTGCTCGAGGAACGGGGCAGGCGGCGCAATGTCGGCAACGGGGGGAACAATCGGGGGAACGCTGGCACCGGGGGGTGGCGCGGTGTCAACGGGAGGAAGCTCCACGGTGGTGTCCGGTGCGGGCGGCGGAGGAACGGGAAGCACGGAGTCATCTCTTCCCATGACCGTGACGTTGGAATCCACGGAAGCAGGAGATGTCGCGGGCGCCGGGGTGGGAGCCGGTGAGGAGCCCGGTGTAGCACCCGTCCCCTGCTGAGCGCCCAGGGCCGCGGAGCCACCGAGAGCCAGGAGGAGCACGATGACACGCCGGGTCGTTCTCATTACAGTCAATGTCGGTGAGCGCCACTATACTTCAAAGGTTCGTGGTGCTGGAAGGTCTGGACGGCGCCGGCACCACCACGCAGCTGCGGATGCTTTCGGAACGGCTGGCGCGGGAAGGCACTCCCCACTGGGCCACGTGGGAGCCGACGGACGGCGCGGTGGGAAAGATGCTGCGGGGCATCCTGGCAAAGCAGATACGGGCGCACCCGCGCACCATCGCCCTGCTGTACGCGGCGGACCGCAGCGAGCACGTCAACGAGCCTCTTGCCGGCATCGAGGCGCGTACACGGCGCGGGGAGCTGGTGATCAGCGATCGTTACCTGTTCAGCAGCCTCGCCTACCAGGGCACGGAGACCGAGTACGACTACGTGCGGGTGCTGAACTCGGGGTTTCCCCTGCCCCAGCGCCTCCTGTTCATCGACACACCGGTGGAGGTCTGCCAGGAGCGCCTGGCCGCCCGGCACGCCGAGGAGCTGTACGACGGCATCGCGTTCCAGGAGCGGGTACGGGAGGGCTACCTGCGCGCCATCGAGAGCTATGCCGGCAGCGGCATGCAGGTGTCCCTGCTCAACGGTGACAGACCGGCGGGTCTCATCCACGGTGACATATGGAAAATAATCTCCGGGGTGCCGATAACGGAAGTGTGAGCCGTTCACCGCTTGCGGCGCGCCTGCTGTGTGTTTCCGTTGCCCTGTTCCTGGTCCCCGCGCTCGGCGCCTCGGCCTGGCGCATCCTGTACGCGGAGCAGTACTACAAGCTCTACCACGAGCACCTCTACCACTATCCCGACGACACGATGGAGGACATCTTCTACCTGGAGCAGGCCCTGAAAGCCGACTTCGTCAACCCGCTGTACGCCCTGACACCGATCCACAACACAACGGAATGGGAACGCTACCGGGACCTGTTCAGCATGCACGTGAACCTGAAGCTGATCGCCAGCTACCTCACGCTCGGGACCAAGTACGACAAGATGAACGCCTACTTCTACAACTACCCATGGAAGCAGCAGAACCTGGACAGCCTCACCACCGCCGAGCAGACCTACAAGGTGGCCTACGGATACTGGACCAGGGCAAAGGAGTGGTCCGCCAAGGCGTGGGCGCTTCGCGACGTGCACCTGGAGGCCGTGTCCGAGTGGGAAGACGAAAACTTCCGCATCGAAACCGGTGACCTGAACTACCAGGATACGATCGATGAGCAACTCGCCCGTCTTGCCAGGGTGCGTGACCAGTTCCAGAAGATGGGCCCCGGCACGTACTGAACCCCGCTGCACCGCCGCGCCGGTTTTCTCCTACTGGATCAGCATCGCGTCCCCATAGCTGAAGAAGCGGTATCCCCTCTGAACGGCTTCCCCATACGCGGCGAGAATGCGTTCCCTTCCCGCGAAGGCGCTCACGAGCACCAGCAGGGTCGACCCCGGGGTGTGAAAGTTGGTCATCATCCTGCGAACTACCTTGAACTCGTATCCCGGAGTGATGAACAGCCGGGTGGCGCCGTCGCCCGCCCTCAGCCCGTCCGTTCCCCAGGCCGACTCCAGCGTTCTGACGACCGTCGTTCCCACGGCCAGCACGCCTTTCCCGGACCGTACTGCCTCGTCCACCAGGTCCTTGGTTTCCGTGGGGATCGAGTAGGATTCCTCGTGCATCTCGTGGTCCTCGATGTCTTCCGAGCGAATAGGCTGGAAGGTCCCGAGGCCCACGTGCAGGGTCACGCGCGCGATCTTCACTCCC
>DASRZR010000273.1:0-2299 GCA_035686185.1 Spirochaetia bacterium
CGCGGACCTGCCCATCGAGTCCCGCATTTCCCTCGGCCCCGGCTCGCCGCGGATCGATATTCGCACCACGGTTTCCAACGCGGCGGAGGACCACCGCCTGCGGGTGCTGTTCCCGCTGGACGCGCTCGTGCAGGCGGCGAGCGCGGAAGGCATCTTCTCCGTGGACGACCGCCCGGTCACGCCGCGGGACGGCTCGGCGTTCGCCGACTGGGTGGAGCCCCCGTCCACCAACCCGCAGAAGAGCTTCGTGAGCGTGTGCGCCGGCCGGCGCGGGCTCGCCGTGGCAAACCGCGGGCTGCCGGACCACGAGGTCATCCAGGACGGCAACGGGCATGCGGTCGTCGCCCTCACCCTGCTGCGCTGCGTGGGCTGGCTTTCGCGCCCCGACCTCCTGGCTCGAAAGGGAAACGGCGGCTGGACGCTCTCCACGCCGGGCGCGCAATGCCCGGGCACGCACGTGTTCGAGTACTCCATCATCCCGCACGCGGGGCCGTGGAGCGAGGCGGGCGTGCTGGCGCTGGCGCACCAGTTCGCCGTGCCCGCGCTCGTGTTCCCGCTGGCGCAGGGCGGCGGTGCCGCCCCGGGGCTCCCTCCCGCGGCGGCCGGGGTCCCGCTGGTGCAGGTGGACCGCGAGGAGATCAGCTTGAGCGCGCTCAAAGCGGCGGAGGAAGGGGACGGCTGCATCGTGCGGATGTGGAACGCCTCCGACCGGACCGTGGACGCCGCGGTGCGCTTCGGGGTGCCGGCGGCCTCCGTCCTGCGCACGGACCTCGCGGAGCGCGGCGGAGAGCGGCTGGCGGGCAAGGACGGCGTGTTCACCGTGCAAGTCGCGCCGTGGAAGATCGTGACCTTGAAGGTGGATTTCTCCGGGAACCGTCGATAGGGGCGCGTTGCGCCGCCGGACGGTCCCGGCAACAAGAAAGGAAGGAGCGGCAGTATGAAGAGACTCTTCATCCTGGGCGTGATACTGAGCGCCGTCGCGGTGGCGGGCTTCGCGGCGCCGGTAACACTGGAGTATTGGACCGTCTACGAGAAAGACAGCGCGCTGAACAAGGTCATGGAGGCCGCCGCCGCCAAGCTCAAGGCGTCCATGGGCGTGGATGTCACCATCGTCAATAAGGGTGACAGCGGGTTCCGCGAGCTTCTCACGGCCTCCGCCATGTCACAGTCGGGCCCGGACCTCACGTTCAACTGGACGGGGCTCGCGGACATCGTCACCGGCGGCCGCCAGGGCCTGCACTACCCCCTCAACAAGGACAACCTGTTCACCAAGGAGGAGCTCTCAAACCTGCTGCTGCTGGATAGCTGCACGGACCCGGACGACGGCACCGTGTACGGCACCGCCTACGGCAACAACTACATCGCCGTGGCCTACAACAAGCAGATGATGAAGCAGGCGGGCATCGACTGGTCGAAGTTCCCGGCCAAGTGGACCTACGCGCAGTTCCTGGACGTGTGCGCGAAGCTCAAGAAGGCGGGCATCGCGCCGTTCGGCTACGCCAACAAGGAAGGCATTTTCGCCGACTGGTGGTTCAGCTTCACCTTCCCGACCTACCAGGACAAGATCACGGACGTCATTCCCTTCTACAACAAGAAGCCGCTGTACAACGACGTGTTCGCGGACGTCATGAAGAAGTGGAAGGCATTCCGTGACGCCGGCTACTACCTGGAGGGCGGCAACACCATCTCCATCAACGACCTCTGGGGCCAGTTCACGGCGAAGAAGGTGGCCATCATCCCGCTGTTCCCGGCGCTGTACTCCATCTACGTGAACGCCCTGGGCGCGGAGAACGTGGGCATCATGGAGTGGCCGAGCATGGGCGGAAACGGCAAGCTTGCCATGCTGAACCCGATCTTCGGGGACGCCATCGGCATCACCAAGTGGACCAAGCACCCGAAGGAGGCCGCCGCGTTCATCAAGGAGCTGGTGTTCGACAAGGAGATCGTGGCGCAGTTCGTGACCAACGGGCTGTTCCCCGTGGACAAGCGGATGAAGCTCACGGATTTCGCCATCCCGAGCGCCGAGCTGAAGGCGTTCGCCGCCCGGCACCAGACCATCGGGACCTACCCCGAGGGGCACGCGTTCTGGAGCCGGCCGTTCAGCTCCGCCGCGGAGAAGTTCAGCAACTCGTACCTGGAGGGCCAGATCACGGCGCAGCAGTACGCCACCGAGCTGGAGGCCATCCTGCCGCAGTAAGCGCCCCGCCGCGGGCGCTCGACGCGCGGCTTTGCCAGTATGATCATTCCGGCAGCGGGGACCCGGTCCCCGCTGCCGATCGAGGAGACCCGTCACGCGTTC
>DASRZR010000274.1:0-6996 GCA_035686185.1 Spirochaetia bacterium
CGCGGCCACCTCTGGACCGGCCGCCGCGACGCGCGAGGCCTCCGGCCCGGTGAGATCGCGCAGCGTGATGCGAAACCGGTTCCCCCGCACGTCCCGGGCGGACACCGCGTGGTCGGACCATCCCAGGAACTCCGCGCGGAAGTTCCTGTCCTCCAGCCTGCCGGGCGTGCCCGTGAGCCCGCGGACGGAAATCCGCTGCGCCGTGCTTCCGTGCCGGTCCTTGAAACCGCCCAGGCCGATGTTCTGCCGGGGCACGCCCCATTTCCGGGCCAGCAGGTCCACGAGATCGAACGTGTCCCAGGAGGTCTTGTGCAGGGTGAAGATGGCGTATTCGGATGGAGTGGCGGAGAGCGCGGCGGGCCCGCCGGGAAGCGGCATGCCGGCCGCCTCCTCTTCCACGATGAAATCCTGGGGAGTGGCCTTGAGCTTCACGTGCGGGCGGGTGACCCTGCGCCCGCGAGGGCCGACGCGCCCTGCACTTGCGGCCTCAGTCCGTGAACAGCCGCTTCAGGTAGGAGAGGCTCATCTTCAGGGACTGGAACGGGTCCGCGTTCTCCCAGTCCGAGTCCTGCTCCACCACGTACCAGCGGCAACCGGCGCGCTTCGCGGCGGGCAGGATGCGGTCCCAGTCCAGGTTGCCGTACCCGATCTCCTCGAACGTGGCCTTGCCCCGGATGTCCACGCCGTAGTCCTTGATGTGCAGAAGCGGGACGCGGGACTTCATGCGCCCCAGCATCTCCACCGCGTCCCCGCCGCCGGCCTGGATCCAGTAGGTGTCCAGCTCGGCGGCAACCGCCTTGGGATCCGTCTCCGCCATCAGCCAGTCGAACACGGTTTTGCCGTTGAGCCGGTGGAACTCGATGTTGTGGTTGTGGTACGCCAGCGTGACGCCGGCCTTTGCAAAGATCCTGCCGCTCCTGTTCAGCGCCTTGCTCAGCCTCTTCACTCCGTCCGGGGAGGAGAGGTCCTGGCCGCGCGGCATGGGATAGACGGTGGCCTTGCAGCCCAGAACGTCAAGGCGCTCGAGCACGCCTTCCGGGTCCGTCAAAAGCTCTTCCACGTCCTCGTGTGTGGAGCAGCAGGTGAGGCCCTCCCCATCCAGCACCTTTGCCAGCTCGTGAGGCGGCAGCGGTCCGACGCTGCTGAGCTCTACCGCGCGGAACCCGATGGCACGTATTTTCTTCAATGTTTCCACGATTTCGTGGGAATCATTGCAGTAATCGCGAACGGAGTAGAGCTGGACCGCGATTTTTTCCTTTTTCATGCGGGGGAGCCTACCATGCAAGGCCCGCCGCCTTCAATATGGATCAGTCTTTCTTGAAGGGCAAAACGTTGGCTGGGCCTCTCCGCAGATTGCCACCGCCTGACCGCACATGTTATAATAATAGAACGAACACGCAGCCGTCACCCTTCTGAAACAGGGCCCGAGGCGCGTTCACAAGGAGAACAGCATGCAGTTGCTCGAAGACTTGCCCCGGGAGATACTCTCCTGGCAGCTCAAGGGGACGGGACTCGACAATTTCGGCTCCAAGGGTCGTCCTGACACAGTTCCGTTTCCCGAATACACGGAAGACAACCTGATTGCCCGCATCGATGCGGTGGGGCTGTGCTACTCGGACATAAAGCTGATCTCCGCCGGTGCGGCGCATCCGAGGATCGAGGGCAGGAACCTCGCGGCGCATCCCACCGTGCCCGGGCACGAGGTAGCCATGACCATCGTCGGCGTGGGTGACACCTGGAAAGAGAAGTTCACGCTCGGCAGCCGCTACATCATCCAGGCTGACATCTACTACAAGGGGAAGGGTGTCGCCTTCGGGTATGCCATCCCGGGAGGCCTGTCGCAGTACGTGGTGATCGGCCGGGAGATCATTGAGGGCGATGAGGGCTGCTACCTTCTTCCCGTGAAGAAGGACACCGGAAAGGCGGAGGCCGCCCTGGTCGAGCCCTGGACGTGCGTCATCGCCTCCTACCAGATCCACGCGCGCCTGGGCGTGCGGGAGAACGGCCGGCTGCAGATCGCGGGCTTCGAGCGCGGGCAGGTGCCGCTGGACCTGGGCGGCATCGGCCGGCTTTCCGCGATCATCCACTCCGGGCTCTCGCCCCGGAACGTGGCCGCCGTGGAAGAGCTGGCCCGCAGGAGCGGCGCAAAGGTGTTCGGACCCGGCCAGGCGCCGGATGGCGCCGAAGGCCCCACGGACATCGTGTGCGCCGGCACGCCGGATCGGGAGTCGTTCTCGCGGCTTGCCGCTTCCCTTCCCACGGACGGGGCCATCGGCATCCACTCCGCGGAGCCGGATGTGGACCTGCCCGTGGACGTGGGCAAGGTGCACTATCGCCACATGGAGCTGCTCGGCTCCACGGACGGACGGGTGTCGGACAGCTACCGGGCCAACAACCGGGAGATGCTGGTGGCCGGCGGGCGCGCCTGGTTCGTGGGCGGTGCCGGGCCCATGGGGCAGATGCACGTGATCAAGGCCGTCATGGACCCCCAGGGTCCGTCCGAGGTGCTGGTCACGGATCTCTCCGACGAGAGGCTGGAGGGCCTCAAGCACCTGTTGTCCCTGCTCGGGGGGAAGCGGAAGGTGAACCTCACCTTCGAGAACCCCAAGGACCTGCCGGCGGACGAGCTGGATGAGTTCCTCACGCGCAAGTACCCGGGAGGATTCGATGACGCGGTGGTGCTCGTGCCCGTGCAGGCCATCATCACCCAGGCCTCCCGCTACCTCGCCCGGGATGGAGTGCTCAACATCTTTGCCGGCGTGAAGCTCGGCACGATCACCGACCTTCCGTTCGGACCGATTGCGCGCAGCCGCATGCGCGTGGTCGGCTCGTCCGGGTCCCCGCTGTCCGCCATGCGGGACACGCTCTCCCTCACGGAGTCCGGCAGCCTGTCCACGTCCTACTCCCTGGCAGCCGTCGGAGACATGGGCTCGGCCGCCAAGGGCATGAAGGCGCTGATGGACAACACGTTCACCGGCAAGGTGGTGATCTTCCCGTTCGCGCACGGCATCGGCCTGCGCACCATCCGGGACCTGGCCAAGGAGCTGCCGGAGATTGCGCCGCTGCTGCTGGATGGGCAATACTGGACACGGGAGGCGGAAGCGGCGTTCCTGAAGAGCCGCGCGTTCGCCTGACGCTTTCACTCGATTCGACCTCGTTTTGAGAAAAGGAGACCATCATGGCCGACACCCGGGGAATGAAAACCATGCCCGCCGCCTACCGGCTGCAGGGGAGCTTGCCGAAGATCGGGATCCGTCCCGCCATTGACGGGCGCCGCAAGGGCGTGCGGGAATCCCTGGAAGGCCAGACCATGGCCATGGCGCGCGCCGTGGCGGACCTCCTCTCGAAGAGCCTGCGGCACCCCTGCGGGCTGCCGGTGGAGTGCGTCATCGCGGACACCACCATCGGCGGCGTGGCGGAGGCGGCCCGGGCCGCGGAGAAGTTCCGCCGGGAGGGCGTGGGCGTCTCCATCACGGTGACGCCGTGCTGGTGCTACGGCGCGGAGACCATGGACATGGACCCGCTGACGCCGAAGGCCGTGTGGGGATTCAACGGGACCGAGCGCCCCGGGGCCGTGTACCTGGCGGCCGTGCTGGCGGCGCACGCGCAGAAGGGGCTTCCGGCGTTCGGCATCTACGGGCACGACGTGCAGGACGCCGCGGATGGCTCCATCCCGGCCGACGT
This sequence comes from Spirochaetia bacterium, assembly GCA_035686185.1. Taxonomy (GTDB): domain Bacteria; phylum Spirochaetota; class Spirochaetia; order SZUA-6; family Fen-1364; genus Fen-1364. The sequence continues at coordinate 3,685 of DASRZR010000274.1, forward strand.
GCAGGAGAAGATGCTCACGTTTGCCCGGGCGGGCCTTGCGGCCGCCAGCCTCCGCGGCACTTCGTACCTCGCCATGGGCGCCGTGTCCATGGGCATCGCGGGGTCCATCGTGGACCCGCGCTTCCTCGAGAGCTGGCTGGGCATGCGCTACGAGATGGTGGACATGTCCGAGTTCACCCGGCGCATCGATGAGAAGATCTACGACCCGGAGGAGCTCGGCCGGGCCCTGTCGTGGGTGAAGAAGAACTGCCAGGAAGGTCCGGACCTCAACCCCGCGGCGCAGCAGCGAAGCCGGGCGCAGAAGGACGCGGACTGGGAGTTCGTGGTGAAGATGACCCTGATCGGGCGGGACCTCATGGTGGGCAACCCGCGGCTGGCTGAGCTGGGCTTCGGAGAGGAGGCGCTGGGCCACAACGCCATCGCGTCCGGCTTCCAGGGCCAGCGCCAGTGGACGGACCATTTCCCCAACGGCGACTTCATGGAGACGATGCTCAACACGTCGTTCGACTGGAACGGCATCCGCGAGGCCTTCGTCTGCGCCACCGAGAACGACTACTGCAACGGGATCGCCATGCTGTTCGGCCACCAGCTCACCGGCACCGCCCAGATCTTCTCCGACGTGCGCACGTACTGGAGCCCGGACGCGGTGAAGCGCGTGACCGGACGGGCGCTCCCGGGAGAGGCGGCCGGCGGGATCATCCACCTGATCAACTCCGGCTCCACGACGCTGGACGGGACGGGACGCCAGTCCCGCGGCGGACGCCCGGTGATGAAGCCGTACTGGGAAATCACCCCCGAGGAGGCCGGGGCCAGCCTCGATGCCACCCACTTCTGCACCGCGAGCACCGGCTACTTCCGCGGCGGCGGATACTCCTCCGAGTTCGAGACCCTGGGCGGCATGCCGGTCACCATGTCGCGCATCAACGTGGTGGCGGGCCTGGGACCGGTCCTGCAGGTGGCGGAGGGCGCCACCGTGGAACTGCCGAAAGACGTGGCGCAGACGCTGGAGAAAAGGACCGACCCGACGTGGCCTACCACGTGGTTCGTGCCGCGCGTCACCGGCAGCGGCGCGTTCCGGGACGTGTACTCCGTGATGAACAACTGGGGCGCCAACCACGGCGCCATCAGCTACGGGCACATCGGCGCGGACCTGCTGGCCCTCGCCTCCGTCCTGCGGATCCCCGTTGCCATGCACAACGTGCCAGCGGAGAAGGTGTTCCGGCCCAAGTACTGGGCTTCCTTCGGAGACGCGGCGTCGGAGGGGGCGGACTACCGCGCCTGCGCCACGCTGGGCCCGCTGTACGGAAAGTAGGGGAGGCGCCTTGGGGCAGGGAGGAGCCGCGGCGCTCCGTCAGCGGATACGGCGGTTCGATCACGCGGTCACGCTCCCGCTGGTGCTGCCGCGCTCTCCCCGGGCCCTGCGCCTGGTGGCCACCGCTCTCGCGCACTCGGGAGACCTCCCCGTGTGGATCGCGTTGCTGGCGGCGGCGTGGTGGCGGGGCGGCCCGTCCTGGCAGATGCGGGCATGGGTCACCGGGGCCGGGCTTGCCCTGCTGGAAGTGCTTGTCATCGGCATCAAGAGCCTCATCCGCCGCCAGCGCCCGCCGGGAACGGACGGCCTCATCTACCGCAAGGCAGACCCGTACTCCTTCCCCTCCGGCCACGCCGCGCGGGCCGTGCTGCTGATCCTCCTGGCCCTGCGCCTCGGACCGCCTGCTGCATTCATCGCCATCGTGGCGTGGAGCCCGTTCATGGTGCTTTCCCGCATTGCTATTGGCATCCACTGGGTGCTGGACGTGGCCGGTGGCGCGCTGCTCGGCGCGCTCCTCACGGTGGCGGTGCTGGGCGGCGCCTCCGCGTTGGGAATCACCCTCTAGCGGCGCGCCTCCTGGCGGGCCCCCGGGCGAGCGGTCTCCGCGGCCCGCCGCAGGCTGGCCAGGCCGGCGGCCAGGGCGGCAGCGGCCGCCACCGCGCACGTCACCCGGGTGGCGAACGAGAAAGCGTCGTTCCACCCGGCGCTCCCCGCTGCCGCCTCCAGTGAGAGGCGCAAGCCTCGGGAGGCCATGCACGTGGACAGCAGCGCGGCGGCAACGGCCTCGCCAAGGGCCATCCCGAGATTGCGCGTCGTGGCGAGCGCCGCTCCGCCGACTCCGCGTGAATCCGGAGGTACGGAGCCCATCACCGCGCTGTTGTTCGGAGTCTGGAACATGCCCATGCCCAGCCCGATGAGCGTCATGGTGGCCAGTATCAGGCCGACCGGGGTGGCGGCGGTGAACGAGCCGAACACGATCTCTCCCAGCGCCACGAGGATCATCCCGCCGAGGCTCAGCCAGCGGCCGTCAAGTCTGTCGGAGAGCGCGCCGCTGATCGGCGCCGCCACGGCCAGCGCCGCGGACATCGGAAGCATCACCAGCCCGGAAGCGCCGGCAGAGAGCCGCCTCATTCCCTGCAGGAAGTAGGGCCCCAGGAAGACGAGAATGAACAGGGACAGGTAGAAGAACGCGGCCGCCGCGGTCCCGGCGGAAAAGACCCTGTGGGAGAACAGCCGGGGCGGGAGCAGGGGGCTTGCGGCCCGGCGTTCGATGCCCACGAACAGCGCGCCCAGAGCGGCACTCGCCGCGAGCAGGGCCCACACGGCCACGGACCTCGCCATCCCTCCGCTCACGAGGTCCAGCGAGACGAGCAGGGCCACCAATGCTCCCGCGATCACGACCGCGCCCAGCGGGTCGAACCGTCCGGGCGCGCGGGGAACATCGCCGCCGATGAGCTTTGCCGCCAGGAGCGTGCCGACGGCTCCGATGGGCAGGTTGACGATGAAGATGCTCTTCCAGCCCCAGGCCGTGGCGAGCAGTCCGCCGAGCGCGGGCCCCGCGCACGCGGCCAGGGCAACCGCGACTGCTGTCATCCCCAGCGCGCGGCCGCGCCGGGACGATGGCACCGCGTCCACGATGATGGCGTTGGCCGTTGCCATCATGAGGGATGCGCCCAGGCCCTGGAGGATGCGAGCCACGATCAGCAGCTCCACCCGGGGGGCAAGGGCGGAGAGCAGCGAGCTGGCCATGAAGCCGGCGAACCCGATCACGTACATCCGCTTCCGCCCCCACATGTCAGCCAGCCGGCCGAACGCCAGGAGCGACGCGCTGAGCACCAGCAGGTAGGCCACCGCCACCCATTCAACTGCCGCGATCGAGCAATTGAAGGTGCGCTGCATGAGGGGCAGCGCCATGTTCACCGCGTTCGCGTCAACGCTGCACATGAACGTGCCGAGCGCTACTGTGAGCACGACGCTCGTTCCGGACCTCTGTTGTGCCG
>DASRZR010000275.1:0-4763 GCA_035686185.1 Spirochaetia bacterium
CTCGCCGTTTCCCGAACCAGTGCGGGCGTGCAGGTGCTGGGGCAATCGCAGATGGTGGCCCGGGCGAAGAGCATCGCGAAAGTCATCGACAGGGTCTTTCTGGAGGAAGACCGGCTGGCGATGAGCCTTGCCAGCGACAAGGAGGTCGTCAACGCGGCAATGGCAGTATCCCGCGGGGACGCCGAAGCGCGCGCCGGCGCGGTGGCAGAAGCCAACGAGCACCTGGTGGACCTCTCGAAGATCAAGGACCTCGGCAACCAGTACGAAGCAGTCATCCTGGCCGGCCGGGATGGGACGGTGTTCGCCACGTCTACGGACGGATACCTCGGCGTCTCCATCGCGGACCGACAGTATTTCAAGACCGCGCTCGATGGACACGCGAACACCGGCGAGGTGCTCCTGAGCAAGGTCACCGCAGTCCCATTCGTGCCGGTGGCCGCGCCAATCCGCGATCCCCAGACGTCCGAGGTGGTCGGCGTCTACGCCGTGCTCCTGCGCATCGATTTTCTCACCGCCATCGTGGCGGACGAGAAGATCGGGACCACCGGCTACACGGCGGTCATCGATTCGACCGGCATGATCATCGCCCATCCCAACCCGAAGAACATCCTGAAGGTGAACACGCTGCAGACGGAGGGGATGAAGGACTTTGGCCGCGACATGGTAGCGGGCCGGACGGGGTTCGCGAGCTACGTGTTCCAGGGCGTGCACAAGTCCGCCGGCTACGCCCCGGTGCCGAGCACCGGCTGGAGCGTTGCCTTCACGCTGGAGGATGCCGACGACGTGTTCCTCGGCGTGGCCATCCACCTGCGCAATCTCCTGCTTGCCATCAGTGCCGCGGTCCTGGCGGCCGCCGCAGCGGTCTACGTCCTGTTCGCGTTGTCCATCTGTCGGCCGCTCTCCCGAGGGGTGGTCTTTGCCCAGCAGGTGGCGGCGGGTGATCTCACCCAGGCCATCGTCGTCCGCCGCGGTGACGAGCTGGGACGGCTCGCCGAGGCGCTGAACGCCATGAACCGTCGGCTCACCGACATGGTGGGCGCCATCCAGGACAGTGCCGAGCAGGTGGCCTCGGCGAGCGAGGAGATCACCGCCAGCGCGGTGAAGTTGTCCGAAGGCGCTCAGAGCCAGGCGTCGACGCTGGAGGAGACCAGCGCGGCGGTGGAGGAGCTGAGCGGCTCCGTGGCCGAAGTTGCCGGCAATGCCCAGTCCCAGGCTGCCGCGGTGGAGCAGGGGGCCAGCTCGATGGTCCAGGTACGCCGCTCCATGGAGGACGTGGCGAAGAGCCTGGGCCGGATCGCGGAGCTCGCCGGGCTGTCCGTGCAGCGCGCGGCGGAAGGGGCGGCAACGGTGCAGCAGGTCATGGACGGCATCGGCGCCATTTCCGTCAGCTCGGAGCGGATCGGCGGGATCGTCACCGTGATCTCCGAGATCGCCGACCAGACGAACCTTCTTGCGCTCAACGCGTCCATCGAGGCAGCGCGCGCCGGCGAGTACGGCCGTGGTTTCACGGTGGTGGCGGACGAGGTGAGCAAGCTGGCGGACCGAAGCTCCGCGTCCGCGAAGGAGATCGAGGGCCTGATCCGGGAGAGCGTCCGCAGCGTGGCCCAGGGCGTGGAGACCGCCCGAGGATCCCACGGGGCCATGGAGCAGATCCGCGGTGCCTCCCAGGAGGTGAAGGAGATGATCGAAGGGTTGTCCGCTTCGATGACGCAGCAGGTGGAGGCCGCGCAGGAGCTGTCCCGGGCGCTGGACGCCATCAACGACATGAGCCAGGGAATTTCGGCGGCCACCGAGCAGCAGACCACGAACTCCCGGCAGGTGTCCCAGGCGGTGGAGGCGGTCAACGGCGTCACGCAAGGGGCCGCCTCCGCCGCGGAAGAAATGTCGGCGGCCACGGAGCAGCTCGCGCGCATGTCCCAGGAGCTGCAGCGAATGACCAGCCAGTTCCAGATCTCCGCCGCGGCGCCGCCTCCTATGATCGGCCCATCTTGTCGATGAGCCCGGCGTAGATCTCCGCGATCACTTCCCGCCTCCTGCTCCGCGTGCGGGTGAGCTCGCGGCCTATCTCGAACATCCCCGGCACCAGCACGACGCGCGGCGCGCCCCCGGGCAGCCGTATGCCGCGGGCCACCAGCAGGGCGGTCACCTCGTCTCTGTAGAAGCGCACCACCGCCGGGTGAGACGCCAGCTCCTCCGGGTTGCGGAACGGGATGCGCCGGGAGGATGCGAAGCGCCGCAGCCAGTCCATGTTCGGGACGAGCAGGAAGCCGAGGGTATCTCGGCCCACGAGCACCGCTTCCTGCACGTAGGGGGATTCCTGTACGGCCATCTCGATGGGCTCCGGCTCCACGCGCTCCCCGTTCTTCATCACCAGCGCGTGCGTGGCACGGCCGGTGATCACGAGGTTCCCGTCCACGGTGAGGGTCCCGATGTCGCCGGTGTCCAGCCACCCGTCCTCGGAGAGGATCTGCCGGGTGGCGGCCGGGTCCTTGTAGTAGCCCAGCATCACCTGCGGTCCCCTCACACGGACGCTCCCCTTGCGGCCGGGGGGAAGCGCCTCTCCGTTTTCCCCGGCGATGCGGACCTCCACGGTGGCCAGCGGCCGGCCCACGGTGCCGAGCACGGGTGCTTTCTCCGCCCGCAGCGCCACGATCGGAGAGGCTTCGGTCAGGCCATAGCCTTCCAGCACGGTCACGCCGACGGCGGCGAAGAAGTGGTCGATGTAGGCGGGCAGGGGGCCGCCTCCGCAGATGATCGCCTTCAGCCTTCCCCCGAAGTGGCGCCTCATGCGCCGGCGCAGCGCCACGTGGGAGAGTATCTTCAGGGGGAACAGCAGCACGAGCGGGGGAATGGCGGCAAAGATCTCCAGCACGCGCTCCTCTTTGCGGAACCGCGGGTAGCGCCCCCGGATGAACGCGGAGAAGACCTGGTAGAACTTCTCGAAGCGCACGAGCAGGTCCTGCAGCGGCCCCAGTCGCTTGGAGATGCTCTTCTCCATGGCCTCCAGGATGGACGGGACGATGACGAGGTATTCCGGGGACACCGAGACCAGGTCATCGAAGATCTTCCAGGCGGAAGGCCGCGACTGCACGATGGTGCTCCCGAAGGAAATGCTGCAGTACTCCACGGTGCGTTCGAAGGCGTGCCACACGGGCAGCACGGAGAGCCAGGCGGAGCCCGGCTCCGGGCTGAAGTTCCCCCCCACCGTGCTCACCGTGTGCATGATGTTGGCGTGGGAGAGCATCACTCCCTTGGGACGGCCCGTGGTGCCGGAGGTGTACAGGAGCGTGGCCGTGTCCGTGGAGGTCACCCCGGCGGCCCGCAGGTCGAACTGTCGGTCTCCGCGGGCGATCTTCGTGCGGCCCTTCTTCAGCACCTCTTCCCAGGAATAGATCATGACCCGCTCATCCCCGGTCCCCGCGTGCGGCTTGGGGCCGGAGAACTCCATGACCACGATCTTTCTGAGCCGCGGCAGCCGGCGCCGAAGCGCGAGCAGCCGGTGCAGGGAGGCCGGGGTGTCCGCCACCGCGAAATCGCAGTCCGCGTGGGCCAGGACGTGCTCCAGCTCGCGGTCGGTGATCTCCGTGCCCAGGGGGACGTCCACGCAGCCGCTTCCCAGAATCGCGAAGTCCGCCGTGAGCCAAAGGGGATTGTTCTCGGAGAGGAGCGCCACGTGCGTCCCCGGGGTCAGGCCGATGGAGATGAAGCCGGTCCCCAGCTCCTTCACGGCGGCGTACAGCTCCGCGAAGGTCACCGTCCGCAGGCCCCCCTCGGGGTTACCGTGCTTCAGGGCGGCCAGGGACGCGTACTTGACGACAGACTCCTGAAGCAACCCGATGAGGGTGGGTCCCATCTCTCCCTTCCACTGTGTGACCGGTGAAGACCCGTGGCGAGCAGACCGTGTAAAAGTACCTGCCGCTGCCGGAGAGTGTCAATTGATCCAATGCTTCACAACGTGCCGGGCGGATGCTAATATATCAGTATGAGTGTATTCAAGACATATGACGTTCGTGGCGTCTGGGGTCAGGGGGTCGACCTCGCCCTTGCGTACCGTATCGGCCGCGCGCTCCCGCGGCACATGAATGCTCGCACGTTTCTCATCGGCTACGACGCCCGGGTACACTCCGCCGAGCTGTACCAGGCGCTTGCCGCGGGGCTCCTGGACGAGGGCGTGGACGTCACGGGCGCCGGCCTCGTGAGCACCCCGCTGCTGCACTACACGCAGATGAACCTCCGGCAGCAGGCCGCTGTCATGGTGACGGCGTCCCACAACCCGCCCGAGTACCACGGCTTCAAGTTCTTCGATTCCACCGGCGGCTCGCTCTCCTACGACAAGGGGCTTTCCGCCGTGGAGAAGCTGGTGGCGGGCATCACGGCACCGGCCGCCATTCCTTCCCGGACGTTCCCGACAACGGACGGCCTGGAGAAGTACGCGCAGTTCGTTGCCGGCAGCGCATCGGGCCGGAAGCTGTCCCGCAAGATCGTGATCGATGCCTCCAACGGGTCTTCCGGTCCGGAGCTGCGCCGCCTGGTGCAGGTCATGGGGCAGGATGCGGTGCTACTGAATATGGAGCCAGATGGGACCTTTCCGAACCACGATCCCAATCCGCTGAAGGAGAAGTCCCGCGCGCAGGCCTCGGCCGAGGTGGCACGACAGAACGCCGCCTTTGGCGTCATCCTGGATGGAGACGGGGACAGGATCCTTTTTGTCGATGAGGCGGGGCGCAGCATCGAGAACTATTTCCTGGCGGCGCTGGTCTCCG
>DASRZR010000276.1:0-5230 GCA_035686185.1 Spirochaetia bacterium
AAGGCCGTCATGGCCCGCAGAGCGTATCGCGGAAGCCGTGCTTTCCACAAGCGAAAGGAACGGTTACAATCGCGCACCATGGAACTGCGCGGCACCACGTGGCGGAAAGGGACGGTCCTGGTGGCGGACGGGGCCTGGGGCACGGAGCTGTTCAAGCGCGGCCTCATGCAGGGCTGCCCGCCGGACGAATGGAACCTCACGCACCCCGAGATCGTCCGGGAGGTGACCCGGGAATACCTGGAGGCCGGCGCCGACATCATCCTGACGAACACGTTCGGTGCCAACCGCTTCCGCCTGGAGCCGCACGGCCTTGCCGACCGGGTGGCGGACGTCAACGCGGCCGGGGCCGCCCTTGCCCGCGACGTGATCGGCAACCGCGCGCTGGTGGCCGGAGACATCGGCCCCAGCGGGAAGTTCGTCGCCCTCGGGGAGGCGAGCGCGGAGGAGCTCTACGATGCCTTTTCCCAGCAGGCGCGCGCCCTGGCCCGGGCGGGCGCGGACTGGATCGTGGTGGAGTCCATGACGGACGTGGAAGAGATGGCGGTGGCCGTTCACGCCGCGGTGGAAACGGCGCGGGTGCCGGTGGTGGCAAGCATGTCGTACAACGCCACGCCGAAGGGGTATCGCACCATGATGGGCAACTCACCCGAGCAGTGCGTGGCCCGGGCCGAGGAGGCCGGGGCTTCCCTCATCGGGGCCAACTGCGGCACCGGTGTAGAGGACTACGTCCCGCTCGCCCCGATCCTGCGGCAGCTCACCAGCCTTCCGCTGTGGGTGAAAGCCAACGCCGGGATCCCCCAGATCGTGGCGGGCAAGGTCACCTACCCGCTCACCGCCGAGCAGTACGCCTCCTATGTGCCCGCGCTCGTCAGCGCGGGAGTGGACGTGATAGGAGGATGCTGCGGGACGGACCCGGGGTTCGTCCGCCAGGTGGCGTGCAAGGTCTCTGACCGCCGGCACGCCTAAGGACGCCCGTGGGGACCATCCTCTTCGTGCTGTGCGCCATCGCGCTGTTCGCGAGAGGCGAGCTGCGGCTGGCCCGGGCGGGCCGCCGAGGCCGGACGGCCATCATGGCGGAGGTTTCCGACGGCCAGCGCGCGCTGGCCCGCAAGCTGTTTTTCCTGGCCAGGAAGCTGGGAGGCCTGAAAACAGACTTCCAGCGCTTTGACGGTCCGCTGCCCCGCGTGTTCCTCATCATCACCAACCACCAGAGCCTTGCGGACATCCCGGTGGTGGCGCAGACGTTCCCGTCCCGGGGAGTCAGGTTCGTGGCCAAGCGGGAGCTGCGCCGCGGCATCGTGTACATCTCCCGCAACTTGCGGGACGGCGGCAGTGCCCTTATCTCCCGGACGAAGGACTTCAGCGCGGGCCAGCAGGAGCTGCGCAGGTTCGCTGACCTGTCCGAGGAAGGGATCTGCCCCGTGGTGTTCCCGGAGGGGACCCGCTCCCGCAACGGGAAGGTGCAGGACTTCTACAACGGCGCCGTGCGCGTCATCCTGGAGCGCCACCCGATGCCGGTGCTGTCCATGGCGCTGGACGGCGGCTCGAACATCGCCACCGTCACGCGGCTGCTGACCCGGCTGCCGGGCACGACCTACCGCTCCCAACCGCTCACGCTGTACCCGGCGCCGCACGGGAAGAAAGAGATCATAGAGATGCTTGGGAAGATCCGGGCCGAGATCGATGCCCAGGTGCGGGAGTGGCAGGGCAAAAAAAAACCCACACCTGGGGCCTGAACCCCCGGGGCGGGCTTTTCAAAACGGAGCCGTCAGGTGAGGCCAGGGGCTCGCCCACGGCCATCCCTGGCCGCGCTCGCCCTCGCCGTACCTGGCTACGCCGCGCCTCCCCGTGCGTCCTGCACGCGGCGCGGCTCGCCGTCCCTGGCTACGCCTTGAAATCGCTGGGCTTGCGCTCCTGGCGATGGCACTTCTCGCACTCGGCCGTGTTGCGCAGCTTGCCCTTGTTGAACACCAGCTTCATCTTGATTTCGCCGCCGCAGTTGCAGAAGAACTTCTGGGTAACGATACCCACCCTCGCGTTCTTGCTCAGTACTTCAGCCATGACTTTCCAACCTCCTTTCGTCCGGAATTGAGCCGCCGATCCTTTTAGGGGAATGAGCGAGCCTGAAAAACTTACCTAATATTGAAGAAAAGTCAAGAGGACCGTCACGTCCGGCCGCCCTTGCCGGCTTCGGGCGTTTTCCTTCATATTCTTTTCAAACACCCATGAAAAACTACGACGGAGTGCTGCTCGACGCGGACAACACGCTGTTCGACTACGACCGCGCGGAAGCGGAGGCGCTGGAGGAGACGCTCGCCGATGTGGCACCCGACTCGCCGCGCGCGCGGGCGCGGGAGACCTACCACGTGATCAACGCGGGCTACTGGAGGCGGTTCGAGGCCGGAGAGATCGACGCGGCCGGGCTGCGCCTGGGCCGGTGGGCGGACACGTTCCGCGCCCTGGGGCTGCGGGCGGATCCCGCGCGCGCGTCCGTGGACTACGTCAGCCGCCTGGCGAGCAAGGCGCACCTGCTGCCGGGAGCCGCCGCGGTGGTGGTGGAGCTCGCCCGTCGCGCCCGGCTCGGCCTGGTGACCAACGGCCTGTCCACGGTCCAGCGGGGCCGGCTGGCCGCATCGGGAATCGAGGAGCACTTCGCCGCGGTGCTCATCTCGGAGGAGATCGGGATGGCCAAGCCGGACCCGAGGTTCTTCCTCGCGGCCGCGAAGGCGCTCGGGCTTCCGCCCGTCCGACTGCTGTGCGTCGGGGACAACCCGTCCGCGGACGTGGCCGGCGCGCGGTCCGCGGGGATCGACGCCTGCTGGTTTGCGCCGGGCGGCGCGTCGTGGCCGGGGCCGGGGGAACCGCCGATGCACATCGTTCGGAACCTCGCCGAGCTGCCCGCGATTGTAGGCGGGCCGTAGCGACGCCCGGAGGATTCTGCTATACTGCGCCGCCATACACGCTCACGTGATGCCGCGCGAACCCCTGTAAGGAAAGGAGATTGCCTTGATACAGGTTGATAATGTCACGAAGAAATACGGGCAGCGGCTCGCGGTGGACCATTTGAACTTCACGGTCAACCGCGGGGAGATCCTTGGCTTCCTCGGCCCCAACGGCGCGGGAAAGTCGACCACCATGAACATCATCACCGGCTACCTCTCCGCCACGGAGGGCTCGGTGAAGCTGGACGGCCACGACATCCTGGAGGAGCCGCAGGCGGTGAAGAAACAGATCGGGTACATGCCCGAGCTGCCGCCGCTGTACATGGACATGACCGTCCACGACTACCTCTCGTTCGTCTGCGACATCAAGGGCGTTCCCCGCGCGGAGCGGAAGAAGAACCTGGACCGCTCCATGCAGATGCTGATGATCACCGACGTGCGCGGGCGGCTGATCAAGAACCTCTCCAAGGGGTACAAGCAGCGCGTGGGCATCGCGCAGGCGCTCATCGGCACCCCGCCGGTGCTGATCCTGGACGAGCCGACCATCGGCCTGGACCCGCAGCAGATCATAGAGACCCGGGGGCTCATCCGGGAGCTGGGCAAGGAGCACACGATCATCCTGAGCTCCCATATCCTTCCGGAGGTGCAGGCGGTCTGCAGCCGCGTGCTCATCATCAACCACGGCAAGATCGTGGCCAGCGACACGCCGGAGAACCTCTCCCGCGGCATGACGGCGGACAACCGCCTCAGCGTCCGGGTGGCCGGCGCGGAGGCGGCGGCGCTCGCCACCGCGCGGAAGGTGCCGCACGTGCAGAAGGCGCAGGCGGTCGGAAGCCGGGAGCCGGGCACGGTGGACCTCGTGCTGGAGGCCGGCAAGGACCAGGACGTGCGCCGCGACGTGTTCCGGGAGTTCGCGCGGGCCGACCTGCCGCTCCTTCAGATGAAGTCCATGGACCTCACGCTGGAAGAGATCTTCCTCAACCTGATCACCGAAGAGAAGGAGGTATCCTGACATGCTGGCAGTATTCCGTCGGGAGCTCCGGGCGTACTTCGCCTCCCCCATCGGGTTCGTGTTCGTGGGATTCTTCATCCTGATCGGGGGCGTGTTCTTCTCCATCTCCAACCTGCTGTCCGGCAACCCGGCGTTCACCGGGGTGCTCAGCAGCCTCACGTTCGTCTTCCTGTTCCTCGTGCCCATCCTCACGATGCGGCTGATCTCGGAAGAGACGCGGCAGAAGACGGACCAGCTCCTCATCACGAGCCCGCTCAGCATCACGGGGATCGTGCTGGGCAAGTACTTCGCCGCGGTGGGCGTGTTCGTCATCACGCTGCTCATCACGGTGCTGTTCCCCGTCATCATGAGCTTCTACGCGCTGCTGGGGCTCGGGTGGTGGGAGATCCTGGGCGGCTACATCGGGTTCCTGCTGATGGGCTGCGCGTTCATCTCCATCGGCCTGTTCTTCTCCTCCCTCACGGACAACCAGCTCATCGCCGCCATGGAGACGTTTGCCGCGCTGCTCCTGATCTGGATCCTGGACTTCGTGGCGCAGAGCGTGCCCTCGGACGCGGTCTCCGGGCTGGTGTTCCTCGCCATCCTGGGCGTGGCCCTCGTGGCGCTGGTGTTCTTCAGCACGCGCAACCTGCTGGCCTCCGTCGTCACCTTCGTGCTGGCCGCCGCGGCGGTGGTGCTCCTGTTCGTGTTCGTGCGGCCGATGTTCTCCGGGCTCATTGCCAACGTCCTGAGCTGGTTCTCTCTGGTGAAGCGCTACAGCGACTTCACGCTGGGCCAGCTTTCCCTCAGCCCGATCGTGTACTACATCTCGTTCGCTGGCGCGTTCGTGTTCCTCACGATCCGCATGATCGAGAAGCGGCGCTGGGTGTAGGGGAGGAACGAACGTGAAAAAGAACTCGATCCTGGATTCGCTGTCCAGCAAGAAGATGCGCTACGGCGGCTATGCCACCCTCCTCGTGGTGGGGGCGCTGGCCGTGGTCATCGTGATCAACGTCCTCGTGGGCCAGATCCCCGGCAAGGTGGACCTCACGCAGAACAAGCTGTACACGCTGGCGCCGGAGACCTACAAGCTCCTGGACGGCCTGAAGTCGGACATCACCATCACCACCGTGGGCAAGCCCGGCTCGGAGGACCAGACGGTCAAGAGCATCCTGGAGAAGTACGCGGTGCACAGCCGGCACGTGAAGCTCGCCACCGTGGATCCGGACACCAACCCGGGCTGGAGCAAGCAGTACGACACCAGCGGCCAGGGCCTTGGCGCCGGCTCGCTCGTGGT
>DASRZR010000277.1:0-7097 GCA_035686185.1 Spirochaetia bacterium
CTCCGCCGTCGCCATCTTTGGCGGAAGGAGCTTGTACAACACCGGCGTGACGAAGCGCGCCGCGATGGTGGAGCTCACGATCCCGCCAATCAGCACCATGGCAAGCGGCGAGTACAGCGGGTTGTACTCCACGATCAGCGGCACCAGTCCGCCAATGGCGGTGAGGGAGGTGAGGAGGATTGGCAGGAACCGCATCCGTCCCGCCTCGCGGACAGCCTCCGTGACGCCCATGCCCCGGCCGCGCAGGAGGTTGGCGAAGTCCACGAGCAGCAGCGAGTTCTTTATCTCGATGCCGGTGAGCGCAATCAGCCCGACCGTGGCGGTGAACGAGATGCTCTCGTGGAAAAAGAACAGCATCAGCAGGGCGCCGATGACGCCCATGGGGATGATCGACATGACGATGAGGATGCCGCGGAACGAGCGGAACTCGAGGATCAGCACGCCGATGAAGCCGAATATCGTGACGAGGATCACCAGCCCGATCCCGCCAAAGCTTTCCGCGCTCGATTCCTGCTCCCCGGCTACCTCGATGGAAACACCGGGCCCGAGGTCCGCGGAGCGGATACTCGCCAGGGCGGCCTGGTTCACGCGCTGCACGTTGTACCCGGACTCGACGAACGCGCCCACGGCGACAAAGCGCTTCCTGTCATAGTGCCGCACCTGGGTGATGCCGGTATCCAGCCGCGCCGTGGCCACCTGGCCGAGCGGGATCACGGCGCCGCCCGGGGTGTCGATCCACACGTGGTCGAACACCGTGAGGTCCGGCCGGGCAGACGGGGTCTGCAGTGACACGTGGATGGGAAGGTCATCGGCGGAACCCTCCGTGCGCACCCTCCCGATGTCCAGCCCGGCCACTCCCAGGCGGACGTCCCGCGCCACCTCCAGGGTGGAAAGACCCAGCAGGCCGGCCTTGTCCCGGTTGATGCTCACCTGCAGGTCCGTCGGTTTCACGCGAAGGGGATTGTCCACGTAGATGGTGCCCGGGGTGCGGCGCAGGATGTCCTCCACCTTTGCGGCGGCAACGTCCAGGGCCGCGAGGTCCTCGGAGTAGATGCGGTAGGCCACGGGAGCATCCACCGGCGGGCCCTGCTCGAACTCCTTCACCTCGATCTTCGCGCCGGGGATGCCCTCCGTGTCCCGGCGCAGCCGCTGGATCGTGGACTGCTTGACGGCGTCCGTTGATACGTCGAGCTGGACGAAGACCTGCGCCGTGTTCTCCGAGTAGTCCCGGGGCGCCACGTTGTAGTAGATCTGCGGGTTGTCGTGACCGATGCTCGTGGCCACCGTGGTCACGTGGGGGGACCCGACGAGCAGTGACTCCACGCGCGCCGCAATGCGGTCCGTCTCGTCCAGGTTCGTGCCGGCCGGCGTCTCTATGTTCACGAGGAACATCGGCTTCTCCGATTTCGGGAACAGGCTCTGTCCGATCACGGGGAACAGACCCAGGGAGAGCACGAACAGGAGGAAGGCGATGCCCAGGGTGACGAACGGGCGGCGCAGGGCGGCGTCCGCGGCCCGCTGGGTGCCGGAGATCAGGAGCCGGTCGAAGGCGCGGTGGATCCGCGTCCCCTCCGGCGCGGGGTGGCGCTTGAGGATCACGCTGGAAAGGAACGGCACCACGGTGAGGGCCACCAGCAGGGAGGCGAGCACGCAGGCCACCACGGCCATGGGAAGGCTGCGGATGAAGTCACCCGAGCCGCCAGGCAGGAACATGAGCGGCATGAAGGCGAGCACCAGCAGGACGGTGCATCCCATCACCGCTACGGCGATCTGCCGGGTGGCGCCGATGGCCGCCCCGCTGCGGCCGGCCCCGTTGCGCAGCCACCGCTCCGTGTTCTCCACCACCACGATGCTGTCATCCACGAGGATTCCGAGGGCGACGATCATTCCCACGATGGAGAGCTGGTTGATCGTGTAGCCGAGGACGTTCAGGAGCGTCAGCCCGATGGACAGCGACAGCGGGATGGCAATCATCACCACCAGGGAAGCCCGGCTGCCCAGCGGCAGCAGCGTGACGAGCACGAGCAGGATGGCGATGAAGAAGTCCCGGGCAAACCGGGAGAGGCGGTCCTCCACGCCCTTGGACTGGTCGAACACGGTCTGCAGCTCGAAGCCGGCCGGCAGGCCGGGACGGTATCCGGCAAGCGCTTTCTGCACCTGGCCCTTCACCTCCTCGATGTTGCGGCCCTCGTGCATCGCCGCCGTCACGTACACGCAGCGCCGGCCGTTGAGCCGTGCCCGGTAGGACTCCGTCTCGTAGCCCCGGTTCACGTCCGCGATGTCGGCCAGCTTCAGGATCTTCGTCCCGTTGGTGTACACGACCATCTGGCGGAGCTGGTCCACGTCCTTGATCTCGCCGGCCGTCTTCACGTCCATCTTCCGCGCGCCGGCCACCACGTCCCCGCCGGGGATGTTCGCGTTGTTCGCCTGGATGGCCGCCAGCACCCGGTTGAGGGGAACGCTTCCCGCCGCCATCCGGGAGAGGTCCAGCGTGACGTTCACCTGTTCGTTCGGGAACGCCCACTCGTCCACGCTCTTCAGGTCCTTGATCGGGGAAAGCGCGTCCTTCAGACGGTCCGCCTGCTCCTTCATGGCCCGCCAGGACTCCGTGTCGCTGACAATGGCCCACTGGTAGATCTTCACGTCCGAGGAGCTGGCCTTGTTCACCGTGAGGGACGCAAGCTCCGCGGGAAGCTCGTCCCGGACCGCGCTGATTTCCCGCGTCACTTCCTGGAACTTGTCATCGATGTTCACCCCGTATTCGTATTCCACGCCGAACACGGCAAGCCCGTCCCGGGTCTCCGTGCGGACCCTCTTCAGCCGGTCCAGGTTCTGCAGGCGCTTCTCGATGGGCTTCACCACGAGCTTCTCCATGTCCTCCGCGCTCGTGCCGGGGTAGATGGCGACCACCGTGTAGTAGGGCGCGTGGAACGGGGGATCCTCCCCGCGCGGCATGGACAGGAGCGAGGAGGCGCCCAGCGCCAGCACGCCGATGAACATCACCAGCGTGAAACGCCAGTTCCTGACCGCGATTTCCGTGATCCGCATGGCTACTCCGCCGTCCGGATCTGGCTGCCGTCCTGCAGGTACGGCGCGCCGCGCACCACCACGGCGTCTCCCGCGGCGAGCTTGCCGCTGACCACGGCAAACCGGTCGGTGAGCTCCAGCACGCGCACGTCCACGGCCGCCGCCACTTCCTTGCGCGCGACGTACACGCGCGCACGGTCCCCGTTGCCCTCCACCAGCGCGTCCACCGGCACCGCCAGGCCGCCGGCGTTCTCTCCGGTCTGCACGGTGCCCGTCCCGAACAGGCCGGCGGCCAGCGCGTGGGCACCGGGGAACACCTTCACGTCCACCTGGTACAACCCCGAGGTCGCGTCCGCGCCCTGGGCGATGCTGCTCACCTCTCCCCGGAACGTATCCCCCGGGAACGCGTCGAAGGTGATCGCCGCGCGGTCCCCCTTGGCCAGGCGCGCCCAGTTGCGGTCCGAGACGCCGCAGCGCAGGACCCAGTCCTGCGAGCCGTCACCCGCAAACAGGAACACCGGCGTGCCGGGCGCGGCCAGCTCCCCTTCGTTCATCAGCTTCCGCAGGACGACGCCGTCCGCCGGGGCGACGATCTCCGAGCGGCTCTGGTTGAAGTGCGCGATCTCCAGCGTCTGCCGGGCCACGCTGAACGCCGTGGTGGCGTTGTCGAGCTGCTCCTGGGTTGCCACGCCTTGCGCGGCCAGGTCCCGGGCGCGGGTGAGGTCACGCTGCGCCTTGTCCAGCCCTTCCTGTGCCTGCTCGACCTGTGCGTTGATCTCCGTGGGGTTGAGCGTGGCAAGGAGCTGGCCCCGGCGCACGTGATCGCCATCCCGCACGGACATGTGGTCGATGATCCCACCGGTCTTGAAGGACAGGCGGGCCTCGGTCTCGGAGGTGATCGTTCCCGAGACCACCAGGCTGCTGGCGAAGTCCCGCTTCGTCACCTCCGCCACCTGGACGACCACGGCGTTCTTCGCGGCAGCGGGCGCGGATGACGCGGTAGTGTGCGCCGGGGAGGACGGGTGGCAGGCCACGAGCCCGGCCATGCCGACCGCGGCCAGGGAGACAGCAGCGAGGACACGAATCCGACGAGTGATACTAGTGCGAGCTTCCATTGATTTCCTCCAACGGGGTATTGAGAGCGATTTCAAGGTCGATGAGCGCGCCAGCGAGCTTGATCTTTTCCTGCAGGAGCGCGAGCTGTGCGGCCTGGGCCTGGAGGTCGGCGTCCTGGACCTCCAGGAGGCTTCGGACCCCGGACCGGAAGGCCGCCTGGGCCAGCGTTTCCGCCCGCTCGGCGGCCTCCACGTTGCGTTGCAGTCCCGCCAGCGCGGACGTCGAGGAACCGATCTGCTCCACCAGCCCGATGACCTCGGCGCGGGCGGCGTCCGCGAGCTGGTGCCGGCTGTCCTGCAGGCCCTGGCGCGCGCTGGCAAGGTCGGCCCGCTGCGTCCAGTAGGAAGAACCCGGCAGCAGGGTGTCGAGCTTCCACTGGAGCTGAACGGTCACCGCCCCGTTGACCTGCATCCAGTTGGAGCCGTCGAGCACGTTCGTGTGCCACGGGTTGTTCACGGACGGGTCGGCCGAGTATCCCAGCACGATCTGCGGATATGCCTCGCTGTCCACCTCGGCCGCCTGCGCCTGCAGGGCCCGGTCCTGAGCGTCCAGGCCGCGGAGGTCGAAGCGCCGGTCGATGTAGCGGTCCGCGAGCGCGGGGCCGGAGAGATCTGCCTGCGGTGGCGTGGGGTCGATGTCCCCGGAGAGCTCGATGTCCTTTGTTGGCGCGCGCCCGAGGAGCTGCGAGAAGCCGTACAGCGCCTGGTCGATCCGAAGGTCGATCTCCCGCCGGTCCCCGTGCCGGTTCTCCACTTCCACCTGTGACTGCAGGACGGTGAGCTCGGGCATCGTGCCCGCCCGGTAGCCGGCCTGTACCTGGGAAAGACGGGCCTCCGCGTTTGCCACCTGCGCGTCGATGAGCTGGCGCGTCTGCAGGAGACCGAGGATCTGGTAGAAGGTCTTTCGCGTGCTGCCGGCCAACCGCTGCCGGGCGGCCTCGAAGTCAAGCCGCCCCGCGTCCCATTCCGCCAGCGTCTGGCGGATGGCGGCAAACGTGGTCAGGCTGAGCGTGAACTGCACGTTGATCTCGGCGCCGATGTTCTGCGGGTCCGGCGTGAAGACGGTCGGCGCGAGCCCCTCCAGCCCGCTCGGTCCGAACTGCGGCGTGATGTTCACCAGCCGCTCCTGGCTGGTGACGTCGTTCCATCGAAGCCAGCCGGCCCCCGCGGTGATCGTCGGGAAGAATCGCTGGAACGACCACTCCTTGTCGCGCTCCCTGATTTCCAGCTTCTTTGCCGCGGACTTCAGCCCCAGGTTGGAGGCCAGCGCCTCCTGCACGGCCTGGTCCGCCGTGATCCCTTCCGCGCCGATCAACGGCGGCGCCAGCAGGGAAAGAAAAACAAGAAAGACGAATCCCTTCATGCCGTCCCCATCTTTACAACAGTAATTTTACGCTGTTAACATACTGAAAGAGGTTAACACCGTCAAGATAGAAATGACGATTTCCGGCGCCCCGCTTGAAGACCCGCTCGCCAGCGGCGTAGTGTCTGGGGGAAGAGGCTGCCGGTTGAAGGAACTGCGCGTTACCAGAAGAAACAGCACCTTTCAGATACTCCAGGCGCTGAAGACCAACCGCGCCAAGCGCAATGAGCTGAACGAGGTCTTCGTGGAAGGCATTGCCTCCATCAAGGCCGCGCGGCGCGGCGGCCACGTCGTCAGGCGGATTGTGCACGCGGAGCGCCGGCCCCTGTCCGGCTGGGCCCGGTCACTGATCGAGGAGAGCACAACCGCACAGGTCATTTCCCTGGAGGCGACGCTCTACGGCGAGCTCTGCGACAGAGAGGATCCCTCGGAGGTGATCGCGACCTTTGAGAGGAAGGGCCTGAGCCTTTCTAAGGCCCGGCTCAGCAAGAAGCCCTTCGTGGTTGTCCTTGACCGACCCGCGAACCACGGAAACCTGGGCTCGATCATCCGATCCGCGAACGCCTTCTCCGTTGACCTCCTCATTGCCGTTGGCCACGGGGTGGACTTCTACGACCCCTCGGTGATCCGCTCTTCAATAGGAAGCATCTTTTCCGCGCAGATCTGTCACGTGGATTCTTTGAAAGAGCTCACCGGCTGGATCGAAACGCAGAGGGCGCTGAGCCCGGGGCTGACGTGCGCGGGTACGGATTCGAAGGGAAGTACCGTGGCAGATGAGAAGGCGCCGCTGGAAAGGCCCGTGGTCCTTCTGCTGGGAAACGAGGCGAAAGGACTCAGTGTCGAGCTGAAGGGGCTGACCGATCGGATGGTGCGCATCCCGATGACAGGTACCGTCGACTCCCTGAACGTCGCCTGCGCGGCAAGCATCCTGATGTACGAGGTAGCGCGGGGGCCTTTCCGGCGGGGGGAGTGACGCCGCTGGGGCGGCTTCGGGACTACGCCCCCTTGCGCGCCGCCAGGCTTTCGATCATGCGCACGAGAACCGGAAGGGCGTCCCCGCCCAGCTTGTGCGGGTGCGCCGCGAAGACCGCCTGCGGGCCGGGATCCGAGCACTTTTCCTTTGGCGCGTGCCCGAAGACATCCGCCTTGCTGAGCGTGGCGAGGCCGTGCACGGCGCACCAGCACCACAGCGCCACCTGCGCGACATCAGCCTCCGGGACGCCGATCTGGCGGAGGTTCTCCAGGAGCAGGAGAAAAAGCTCGTTCCTGACTTCCTGGACGGTCGGGTACTCCTCGAAGGCGTGACCGAACATGATGTCCAGGAAGTACGGCTGCTTCTCGAAGAACTCGAGGTAGGCGCGGGCAAGCCGCAGGAGACGGCCGCTGGGGGAGTCACCCTTTTCCGGCGGAGACTCGAGCAAGGCTCGAAACCGGGAGAGGCCGATGGCGGCAAGCTCCGCCAGGAGGTCCGTCTTGTCAGGGAAGTGATGGTACAGGGCCGTGGGGGTCACCCCGACGCGGCGCGCCACCTCCCGAAGGCTGAACTTCTCCGCGCCTACTTCCTTGAGCAGGGCGATCCCGTGCTTGAGGGC
>DASRZR010000278.1:0-3195 GCA_035686185.1 Spirochaetia bacterium
CGCGCCGGCGTTCCCAGTCAGGGTCCGGGACCGCGGCAATGTCGCCCGCGGCGTAGATGTCCGGCGCCCTCGTGCGCATGCCGGAGTCCACGGGCACCGCCCCGTTCTCCACCAGGCCGGTGCCGGCGAGGTAGTCCACGGCGGGAACGATTCCCACGCCCACGACGAGGAAGCCGGCGGACAGGCGCGCGCCATCTGAGAGGTGGACCACTTTGGCCCCGGCCTCTCCCTCGATCCGGGACACCGTGCGCTGCATCAGGAAGCGTACGTCACGGGACTCGTGCAGCGACTTCACGTAGGCGCCGACCCGGTCTCCCAGGATGGAAGCGAGCGGGAGAGCCTCCGGGGCCACCACGGTGACCTCCACGCCCTTCTCCCGGAGGCTGCCGGCCAGTTCCAGGCCGATGAACCCGGCCCCGACCAGCACCGCGCTCTTCCACTGCGCCACGGCCGAGAGGATGGCGCGCGCGTCCTCGGCGCTGCGCAGCGCGTACACGCCCGGCCCGTCGGCTCCGGGCACGGCAAGCTTCCGAGGCGTTCCGCCGGTAGCAAGCAGCGCGCGGTCGAACGCAAGCTTCTCCCCGCCTTCCAGCGTCAGGGTCTTGCCGGCGGTGTCCAATGATACGGCCCGCCGTCCGGTGAGCAGCTCGATCCCCTGGGTGGCGTAGAACTTCGGGCCGTGAAGATGCAGGTAGTCGTCATCGATCTTGCCGGTGAGAAAGTCCTTGGACAGGTTCGGGCGGTCGTACGGACGTTCGGCCTCCGCGGTCACCATCACGATCCGGCCGGCAAACCCGTGGCGGCGCAGCGCTTCGGCTGCCATGTTGCCGGCTCCGCCTGCCCCCACGATGAGGAACGTACGTGGATCGGAGCCCAGCGCCGCCGCCGGCTTGGGGAACTTCGGTTTGACCACCGGCCCGACCCACACTTCCCCTGCTTCCACCTTCACGGGGTAGGTCGGCAGGTCGTTGTACGCCGGAGCGGAGAGGAACTTCCCGGTGGTCAGGTCCATCCGGGCAAGGTGGCTCTTGCAGACGATCTCGGTGCCGAAAAGGGCGCCGTTTTCCAGCTTCTCCTCGTAGTGGGGGCACTTGTGCCCCACTGCGTAGAGCTTTCCGTGGACGCGCGCCAGCAGCACCTTCTCTTCTCCGACGGCCACGGCCACGGGAACTGCCTCTGCCAGGTCTGCGTCCCGGGCCACGCGGGTCCATCCACTTTCTTCCATTTCAGCTCCTCCTCACAGGATGATACGAACGCCGAACAGATGCGGGCAAGTGCACTACGCCGTCACTGAAAGCCGATTTCCTGCCGACAATTGATGGAGGGGGTGCGCCCCGCTATACTCGTGTTCCCGGAATCCGAAGGAGTGATTCATGGCCAGGAGAGGTTCTGATATTTCGACTGCCCTCGGGCTTCTCATTGGCGTGGGAGGCCTGCTCGCCGGGTTCACCCTGGACGGTGGAAGTGTCCTGTCCCTCATCGGGATCCCGGCCCTCATCATCATCCTCACGGGAACGATCGGGGCCGTCACGATAGCCACCAGCCTCCGGGACGTGATGCGCATCCCGTCCCTCATCATGCAGTCCATGCAGCGCCAGCCCGGCCCGTCTCCCCAGCTCGCCCAGCAGCTCCTGGAGTTCGCGGAGAAGGCGCGCCGGGACGGCATCCTCAGCCTGGAAGACACGGTGGAGGACCTGGAAGACGACACGCTGCGCAAGGGCCTGCGGCTCGTGGTAGACGGCACCGAATCGGAGATCCTGGTGGAGGTGCTGGAAAGCGACCTGGCGATCATGGAGGCGCGCCGCATGGAGGATGCGGCCCTGTTCGAGACGCTCGGCGGTTTTTCCCCCACCATGGGAATCATCGGGACCGTCATGGGACTCGTGCTCGTGCTTGGGCACCTCGGGGGTGACACGAACGAGCTCGGGCGCTCCGTGGCAACGGCCTTCATTGCCACGCTGTACGGGATCGGCCTTGCCAACCTGCTGTGGCTTCCGGTGGGAAACAAGCTGAAGCTTCAGGTGAAGCAGTTCCGGCTGCAGAAGCAGCTCATCATCGTCGGGGTCCGGTCCATCCAGCAGGGGGAGAGCCCGGCGCTGGTCAAGGAAAAGATAGAAGGCTTCCTCGAGGAGCAGGAAAAGAAGGAGCTCGAGGCCACCCGTTCCGAGTAGATTCTCCGGGACGGGTGTGACGGGAGAGAGAGATGGCCAGAAGGAAGCCCAAGCAAGCCGAAGAGCCCAAGCCGGACCTGATGCGATGGCTGCTCACCTACGCAGACATGATCACCCTGCTGATGGTGTTCTTCATCATCCTGTACTCCATTGCCACGGTGAACCCCACCAAGTTCGAAGCGCTCCAGCAGGCGTTCAGCAGCATCTTCAACGGCGGCAACTTCACGATATTCGACACCCGGGCGGCCGGCGGCGCCGGCGTCCTGCAGGGGTCCACCACCGGGCAGCCGGTTCAGGCCAACCGCGGCGGCAGGAACCAGGGAACCGGCGGGCAGTCTCTCCTGCGGCTGCAGGCCCAGTCCTCCCTGCAGAACCTGGTGAAAGCGGGAAAGGTGAAGGTCATTCCGACCGAGAACGGCTTCGCCATCTCCCTTGTCACCGACCTGTTCTTCGACTCCGCCTCCGCGCAGCTCAAGCCGGACGCCATGCCAGCGCTGCAGGAGGTCTCTGACTTCGTCGGCCAGATCTCCAACTCCGTCGTCATAGAGGGCCACACCGATAACGTCCCGCCGGATCCCGTCCACTGGCCCGGGGGCAACTGGCAGCTTGCAGGCGAGCGTTCGATAGCGGTTCTGGAGACCCTTCAGGACTACGGCGTGCCTTCGGAGAGGCTTTCGGCTTCGACGTACGGCGATACGCGGCCCGTGCAGTCCAATGACACCCCCGAGGGGCGTTCGTATAACCGCCGCGTCGACATCGTGATCGTGGAAAAGCAGTAGCGACTCCCTGGGGTTGGGCCGGGGGGCCGGGCCCGTCGGCAGTAGCCAAGACCGGTAAAGCACGATATAATCCTTCCCGTTCCTTCACCCACGATCCGATTCAGAATCAACTGATCTCTACCGCACGGAGAGGGGTATGCCCAGTACGGCACTCTTGCTCACATGTGTCCTGGTACCGCTTGGTGGGGCATTCGTCCTGCCATTGATCGGGCGGATTTCCGCGATGGTCCGCAACATCCTGGCCC